>JBKKDW010000063.1:0-32103 GCA_046708025.1 Candidatus Limnocylindrales bacterium | reverse complement strand
GCCGACGCCGACAAGGCGGTCAGGGCCGCCCGCCGTGCGCAAACGCGGCGCTGGGGCAACCTCTCGGGCAAGGAGCGCGCCAAGTACTTGTTCCGGATCGCCCGGATCCTCCAGGAGCGCTCGCGCGAGTTCGCGGTCCTCGAGTCGATGGACTCGGGCAAGCCGATCAAGGAGAGCCGCGATGTCGACGTACCCCTGGCGGCCGCCCACTTCTGGTACTACGCCGGTTGGGCGGACAAGCTCGAGTACGCGTTTCCGGGCCGGGTCGCGCGGCCGCTCGGCGTCGCCGCCCAGATCATCCCGTGGAACTTCCCGCTGCTGATGTTGTCGTGGAAGATCGCCCCGGCCCTGGCCGCCGGCAACACGGTCGTCCTCAAGCCGGCATCCACCACCCCGCTCTCGGCACTCCTGTTCGCCGACGTCTGCCGTCAGGCCGACCTGCCGCCCGGCGTCGTCAATATCATCACCGGGCCGGGCGAGGTCGGCATGTCCCTGGTGACCCACCCGGGCGTGGACAAGGTAGCCTTCACCGGCTCGACTGAGATTGGCAAGCGGATCGCTCGGGGCGTGGCCGGGACGGACAAGGTGCTCACCCTGGAACTCGGCGGCAAGGCCGCCAATATCGTGTTCGACGATGCGCCGCTCGACCAGGCGGTCGAGGGGATCGTGAACGGGATCTACTTCAACCAGGGCGAGGTGTGCTGCGCCGGCTCGCGCCTGCTGGCCCAGGAATCGATCGTGGAGCCGTTGATCGACAAGCTCAAGGACCGGCTGTCCACGATTCGGGTGGGCGACCCGCTGGACAAGAACACGGACGTCGGCGCGATCAACTCGAAGAGCCAGCTGGAGAAGATCACCGAGCTGGTCGCGTCCGGCGTGGCCGAGGGCGCCGAGCTCTACCAACCCGCCTGCGACTTGCCCGAGCGCGGCTACTTCTTCCGGCCGACCCTGTTCACCAACGTCGCCCAGAGCCACCGGATCGCCCGCGAGGAGATCTTCGGGCCGGTCCTCTCGGTGCTGACCTTCCGGACCCCGGATGAGGCGGTCGAGAAGGCCAACAACACGGTCTATGGCCTGTCGGCCGGTATCTGGACGGACAAGGGATCGCGGATCCTTGAGATCGCCGGCAAGATGCGCGCCGGGGTCGTATGGGCCAACACCTTCAACCGGTTTGACCCGACCTCGCCGTTCGGCGGCTACAAGCAATCCGGGTTCGGGCGCGAGGGCGGGCTGCACGGGCTGCTGTCGTACGTCCGGCTCGAGGATCGCTGATGGCCAGCCGGGCACGTCGCACTGCGTCGCCGGCCCGCGACGGGACGTCGCGGGCGGTTGCCGCCCGGGCGGGCGCGGCCGCGCTGACCGGCGCCACTGCGCTGACGGCCGCCGCTGACCCGGCCCGGCTCGAGGTGCGCAAGACCTACAAGCTGTACATCGGCGGGGCGTTCCCGCGCACGGAGAGCGGCCGCTCCTACCTGGTGGCCGGCGCCGACGGAGTGCCACTCGCCAACGCCTGCCGGGCGTCACGCAAGGACCTGCGCGATGCCGTACGAGCGGCGCGCAAGGCATTCCCCGAGTGGGCCGCCAGGACGGCCATGAACCGCGGTCAGATCCTGTACCGGGTCGCGGAGCTGATGGAGGGCCGGCGCGAACAGTTCGTGGCCGAGGTCTCGGCCGCCGAGGGGCTGACCGCGGGTGCCGCCCGCGCCGTCGTCGATCGGTCCATCGATCGCTGGGTCTGGTACGCCGGCTGGGCGGACAAGATCGGCCAGGTGCTGGGATCGTCCAATCCGGTCGCCGCGTCCTACTTCAACTTCACGATCCCTGAACCGACCGGTGTCGTTGGCGTCGTCGCGCCGGAAACCTCGTCATTGCTCGGGCTGGTCAGCCGCCTCGCGCCACCGCTCGTGACCGGCAACACGGTCGTGCTCCTCGCCAGTGAGCGCCGGCCGCTGCCCGCAGTGACCCTGTCCGAGGTCCTCGCCACGTCCGATGTTCCGGGCGGTGTGGTCAACGTCCTGACCGGACGGAGGGCCGAGCTCGTGCCGGTGCTTGCCACCCATGCCGACATCGACGCACTCGATACGTGGGGCGTCCCGGACGACCTGCGCCTGGCGGTCGAGCAGGGCGCCGCCGATGACATCAAGCGCCTGCTGCGCCGCCCGACAACCGTCGCCGAGGCCCGTTTCGACTGGCTCGACGACGCCGCCGCCGAGCGCCCCGAATGGATCGCCGCCTTCCTCGAGATGAAGACGGTCTGGCACCCGATCGGGGGTTGAGGATGGCCGTCGGGACGGGTGATGGCCTGCGCGGACGACGCGGTCGCGCGGTTCCCGAGACGCGCGGCGCGGTCGAACGCCGGGTGTTCGTGCACGCGGCCCCGCGCACGGTTTGGGCCACCCTGCACGACCCGGCGGCCACGACCGGGCTGTTTCCCGAGCTGCACTTTGGCCCCGCCGCCCCGACCTGGCCGGCCGCCGCCGCCACCCGGTCCGCCCGGGCGCGCCTCGGATTGCTGCGCGATCTCGCTCGCGTCGAGAGCCTGGAGGCGCGACCGGATGCACGCTTTCGGCTCAGGGTGACCGCGTCCGGATTCGACAGCGAGTGGAGCTGGCGCCTCGAACCGGTCGCCGGCGGCACGCGCGTGATCCACGCCGCAACCTTCGAGCCGTTCGATCGCTGGACCGGGATCCTGGTTCGCTTCGGGCGGGCGTCGCTGGCCAGCCGGGTGGAGGCCCACCTGCGCGTCCTGAAGGAGCGGGCCGAAGACGCCGAACGCGGCACCAGCCACGCTACGTGACCCTGACCCCGGTTATTCACACCCAGGCCCTGACCAGGACCTACGGGGTTCATCGAGGGATTGTCGATCTCGATCTCGAGGTGCACGAGTCGGAGATCTTCGGTTTCCCGGGGCCGAACGGCGCCGGCAGGACGACCACGATGCGGATCCTGCTGGACCTGCTGGCTCTCGGCGGCTAGGTCCGCCGCTCAGCGGCCGAGCGCGGTTCAGGTCGGCGCCACCGGTGGCACGCGCCCGAACAGTCGCCGCTTGCCGAACCGGCTGCTGACGAGGCCGACGCCGCCGATCACCAGCGCGGTCCCGATCAAGTGACGACCGTCGATCGGTTCGGCCAGGACCAGGAAACCGAGCACGATCCCGACGACCGGAATGACGTACGCGACCATGGTGGTCCTGGTCGCACCCCAGCTCGCGAGCAGACGGAACACCGCGAGATACGCCAGCCCCGACCCGACTACGCCGAGCCAGATGATGGAGAAGATCGCCTCGCCGTCAGGACGGGCCTCCCACGGACGCTCGAACAGGATCGCGACCGCGCCCGAGATCAGCAGCGCGAAGGTCACCTGGAAGACCGCCGGAATCAGTGGCGGAACGCTGCGCATGTTGTGCCGCGCATAGACCGCCCCGATGCCGTAGCTCAGGGCCGCGCCGAGCAGGGCGATCTCGCCGGTGAGATCCGACCCCGCGATGCCGAGTTCGCGGCTGGCCAGCACCACGACGCCGACAAAGCCGACCAGCAGGCCCACCAGGCCATTCACCCGGATCGGCTCGTCGTGCAGGAAGATCGGCGCAATGATGATCGCGAAGAGCGGAACCGCCGAGGTGAGGATCGCCGCGATCGACGAGTCGACCGACTGCTCGGCCCAGGTGATGAGCGCGAATGGGATCACGATGTTGACCAGGGCCATGACCACCAGGTGCCCGTAGAGCCTGGGTTCGCGCGGCAGTGCCTGGTTGGCCAGGCGGATCACGATCCACAGCATCGCCGCGCCGATGGCCAGGCGGAGGGCAACCAGGGTGAACGTCCCGAAGTCGTCCACGGCGAGCTTGATGAACAGGTAGCTCGAGCCCCACATCACCCCCAGCGCCAGGAAGATCAGCCAGTTGACGCGGTCGCTCATCGGCCGATGATAGCGCGACCTTGGCCTACGTGAATAGGCCAACAACGAGCACGCTTGGCAACGGGCGGCCGGGTAGCATACGGACCTCACACGGAGGGGCGATGCGGACCTGGGGCGGGCGATTCACGGGCGAGACGGACCCGCGCGCGGTCGACTTCACCCGGTCGATCGAGATCGACCAGGCGCTCGCCGCGGACGATCTCGCGGGCTCGATCGCCCATGTGCGCGGCCTGGGACGGGCGGGCGTGCTGACCGACGCGGAGGTCGGTAACCTGGTTGGCGGCCTGACGGCCCTGGCCGAGGACGTCGCCGCAGGCCGGATGACCTGGGACCCAACCCTCGAGGACGTCCACATGAACCTCGAGGCTGCCCTCGCCGAGAAGGTGGGGCCGGTCGCCGGCAAGCTCCACACGGGCCGTTCGCGCAACGATCAGGTTGCCCTGGACCTGCGGCTCTGGACGCGCCGCGCGATCGAGCGCCTCGACGCCGGCCTTGTCGCGTTCGAGCGGTCGGTGCTGGATCTGGCCGACCGCGACGGGTCGGCGGTCCTGCCCGGCGCCACCCACATCCAGCCGGCCCAACCCGTCCTGTTCGCCCATCACCTGCTGGCCTATGTCGAGATGGCCGAGCGCGACCGAGGTCGACTGGCCGATGCGTGCCGGCGGATGAACGTCTCGCCGCTTGGCTCGGGCGCGCTGGCCGGCGCCGGCTACCCGCTGGATCGGGCGACGACGGCGGCCGAGCTCGGCTTCGAGGGTGTCACGGCCAACTCCATGGACGCGGTTTCGGACCGCGATTTCGTGGTCGAGACGCTGGCCGCCGTCGCGCTCGGGATGGTCCATCTCAGCCGGCTGGCAGAGGAACTGACCTGGTGGTCCAATCCGCGTTTCGGCTTCGTCCGGGTCGCCGACTCGTTCTCGACCGGCAGCTCGATCATGCCAAACAAGAAGAACCCGGACCCGGCCGAACTGGTCCGCGGCCGCGCTGCACGCGTCATCGGGGAGCTGACCGGGTCGCTCACCCTGCTCAAGGGCCTGCCGCTTGCCTACCAGCGCGACCTCCAGGAGGGGGTGGCACCGCTGTTCGATGCGGTGGCCGTCTACGAGGCATCGCTGGCTGTGCTGGGCGGGCTGCTCGACACGCTGGAGGTGGACGCCGAACGGATGCGCGAAGCGGCGCTGGAGGGCTACACGACCGCCACGGCCGTGGCCGATGCGCTGGTCCGCCGAGGCGTCCCGTTCCGGGCGGCCCACCACATCGTCGGATCGCTGGTCGCCCAGGCTGCAGAGGCGGGGCTCGGGCTCGACGAAGTCCCCGACGCGATGGTCGGTCTGGCCCTGGGTGCGGCCGGCGACGAGACCGCCCGTCAGCTCGCCCAGGAACCGGCCGTCGGCGAGGCCCTCCGGGCGGCGGCCGGGATCGACGGCGCGCTGGCCAGCTGCGACGTTGTCGGCGGGACGGCGCCCGGCCGGGTTGCGGGCGCCATGGCCGTCGCCCGGCGCCGGCTCGGTTAGTCAGCGGGACGCCCCCGGGATCTTTCACGATCATGTTCGGGCGAGCGTACCCTCTCCCTTCCAGTATGCCGACGACATTGCCGGCACCCTGATCATCGCCAGTCGAAGTTCGTTGAGGAGAGCACTCGTCTTCAATCTCGGCGGTCACGCCGTCAAATGCCCGAGGCAAGCGACCCCGTGGTAAACGCGGACGTGGTCGTGGTCGGTGGTGGCATCCTGGGACTCGCGACGACCTTCCAGCTGCTCCAGTCGCACCCCGACCTTCGGATCGTGATCGTGGAGAAGGAGGTCGAGCTCGCGACGCACCAGTCGGGACACAACAGCGGCGTCCTCCACGCCGGGCTCTATTACGCCCCGGGCTCCTTGAAGGCGACCCTCTGTCGTGAAGGCAAGGCCGCCATGGAACAGTTCGCCGAGCGCCACGCCATCCCGATCGAGCGTTGCGGCAAGCTCGTCGTGGCACTCGATGAAGGCGAGCTGCCGAGGTTCGCCGCCCTCATGGAGCGGGCCATCGCCAACGGCGTTCCCGGGCTGGAGGAGATGGGTCCCGAACGAATCACCGAGATCGAGCCGTATGCGGCCGGGATCCGAGCGCTATGGAGTCCGTCCACCTCGATCATCGATTTCCGGCGCGTTGCGCTCGCGATGGCGGACGACATCCGCGGGCTCGGCGCGGAGATCCTGCTCGGGCGGCGGGTCACCGGCATCTGCGAGACCGCCCGGGAGGTGGCGGTCGAAACGACCACGGGACCGATCGTCGCCCGGCACTTGATCGTGTGCGCGGGGCTCCAGGCTGACCGGGTGGCGGCCATGGCCGGTTCGATGGACGCGCCCCGGATCGTCCCGTTTCGCGGCGACTACTACACGCTCACACCCGACGCCCGGCACCTCGTCCGTGGCTTGATCTACCCGGTGCCGGACCCGCGGTTCCCGTTCCTGGGGGTGCACTTCACCAGGCGGATCGACGGGGCCGTGTGGGCCGGGCCAAATGCCGTTCTCGCCTTTGCCCGCGAGGGCTATCGCCGGCGAGACCTGAACGTGCGTGACCTCGCCGGGACGCTCGCGTACCCGGGCTTCCTTCGCCTCGCGGGGCGGTATCTGCGGACCGGGCTCGCCGAGATGTGGCGGGACTGGTGGAAGCCGGCATTCGTGCGCGAGGTGCAACGCTACGTCCCGGCCATCCGGGCCGACCAGCTGATCTTTGGTCCATCCGGTGTTCGTGCCCAGGCGCTCGGGCGAGATGGGTTGCTCCTCGACGACTTCAGTCTCGGGGGCAGGGGAAGGGTCATCCATGTCCAGAACGCCCCGTCGCCGGCGGCGACCAGCTCGCTGGCAATCGGCCGGACCCTGGCCGAGACCGCCGCCGATCGCTTCGGGTTGAGTACCATCGCGGCCACCGCCCGGAGGCCCCCATGCTGACGCCCGACACGATCCGCGGAGCGCCCAAGGCACTCCTGCACGACCATCTCGATGGCGGCCTGCGTCCGTCGACGATCGTGGATCTGGCGGGCGAGTTCGGGTATGACGGCCTGCCGACCCGCGATCCGGACGAGTTGGCCGCGTGGATCCGCCGGGGCGCCGATCGCAAGTCGCAGGAGCTCTACCTCGAGACCTTCGCCCACACCGTCGGGGTCATGCAGGAACGCGACGCGATCATCCGGGTCGCCGCCGAGTGCGCCCAGGACCTGGCCGCCGACGGTGTCGTCTACGCCGAGGTCCGCTTTGCGCCTGAGCTCTCGACCCAGCGCGGACTGACCCTCGACGAGGTCGTCGACGCCAACCTGGAGGGTTTTCGGCTGGGCGCGGCGCTGGCCGCCGAGTCTGGCCGCGCGATCGTCATGAAGATGCTGGTCACCGCGATGCGCCAGGCGGCCCGCTCCGTCGAGGTCGCCGAGTGCGCCGTCCGCTGGCGCGATGCCGGGGTCGTCGGATTCGACGTCGCCGGGCCGGAAAAGGGTTATCCACCGACCCGCTATCTCGACGCATTCGAGCACATCCGGCGCGAGAACTTCCACATCACCATCCATGCCGGCGAGTCATTCGGCCTGCCCCCGATCTGGGAGGCGCTCCAGTTCGCCGGAGCCGAGCGGCTGGGTCACGGCGTCCGGATCGTCGACGACATCACCACCCGAGCCGACGGTTCGGTCGAGTTGGGACGGCTGGCGGCATTCGTGCGCGACCGTCGCGTGCCGCTCGAGATGTGCCCGACCTCCAACGTCCACACCGGTGCGGCGGCGTCGGTCAGCGAACACCCGATCGACCTGCTCCGCCGGCTGCGCTACCGGGTGACGGTCAACACCGACAACCGGCTGATGAGCGGGGTGACCCTGTCGAGCGAATTCGCGTCGCTCGACGCGGCGTTCGGGATCGACCTTGGCGAGATGGAGTGGCTGACGATCAACGCGATGAAGAGCGCATTCGCACCGTTCGACGAGCGACTCCGCCTGATCAACGAGGTCGTGAAACCCGGTTACGCCCATCTCCGTGCGCAGGGGGCGCGCGTCGTCGGGTAGCCGCGATCAGCCGGCCGGCAGCGCCACCACGAAGCGACTGCCGCCGAAGCCGTTTGGCTCGAGGAAGACCCGGCCGCCCATAGCGTCCATCAACCGGCGGGCGGCGAACAGGCCGATCCCCGAGCCGCGGCTGCCACCCCGGCCATCGATCCGGACGAAGGGTTCGAAGACGCTCTCCCAGTCCTCGATCGGGACGCCCGGACCGTCGTCAGTGACGTAGACCTGGACCTCGTCGCCCAGCCGCCACGCCCCGATGCTCACGCCGTCGGCGGTCGGGGCATACTTCGACTCGTTCTCGAGCAGCTGTTCGAGCACCTGCCGGAAGCGGACCTCGTCGCCGATCGCGGTCAGCGGCTCGTCCGGAGGCGCCCAGCGGATCGGGTGGTGACGAAGCAGCGTGCGCAGCGTCTCGACCGTCTCGTCGACCGAAGCCACGGCGTTGAAGGGCACCCGGGACAACCCGGTGAGCCCTTCGCCGCGGACCGAGGCAAGGATCGAATCGACCTGGCGGTCAAGCCGCGCCAGTTGGTCGGTGGCGGCGGCGCGCCACTCGCCCACGGCCGCGGTCGGGCCGTCAAGCGCCGCGTCGGCGAGC
Source organism: Candidatus Limnocylindrales bacterium (assembly GCA_046708025.1). Classification (GTDB taxonomy): domain Bacteria; phylum Chloroflexota; class Limnocylindria; order Limnocylindrales; family CSP1-4; genus SPCO01. The sequence continues at coordinate 23,563 of JBKKDW010000063.1, read as the reverse complement.
AAGTCGACGTAGACCCGCACGACCGAGAGGGGTGTGCGCAGCTCGTGGGTGACGACCGAGAGGAGCTCGGCCCGCGCCGCGTCGAGTGCGGTCAGCTGGGCCAGGCGAGCCTCGACCTCCGCGGTCAGGCGCCCTTCTCGACGATCCCGGCCAGCAGGGCCGCGATGGTCTGCAGCAACTCGACCTCGTCCGAGCGGAACTGGCGTTGCTCGACGGCCTGGACGTTCAGCACCCCGACGACGTTCTCGTGCCAGACCAGTGGCACCGACAGCATCGCGCGCAACCCCGCCGTGTCGAAGCCGCGAACCCAGCTGAAGCGCGGATCAGCGGTGACGTCGTCGACGGCGATGGCCTCGCGCCCTGCCGCCACGCGGCCCGAGATCCCTTCGCCAAACGCCAGGCTGACGCGCCCGACCTGGGAGCGATCGAGCCCGTTGGTTGCGGCCAGGGTCAGCCGGGTCCGGTCGCGATCGGTCAGGTAGAACGAGCAGACCTGGACGCCCATCGCGACCGTCGTGCCGTCGACGATCGTGCGCATCAGCTCATCCCAGTCGCGGGCGAGGGTCGCCAGTTGGGCAATCTCGTGCAGGAATGCCAGCTCGTGCAGTCGACGGTCTTCAGGCTGGCCGGCGCCCGGCACGATGCTCATCGACCCGATCAGACCGCCGCCCGCTCCGGATCGGTGACCGTGGTGGGCAGATCCGCAAGCAAAGGATCGGTCCATGTCCAGGCGGCCCCATGGTGCTTGCCGACCGCCCCGTGGCGAGCCGCCTCGACCCGCAGCGGCAGGCCGAAGATCTCGATGAAGCCGACCGCCGAGGCGTGGTCGAAGGCGTCGCCCTCGTCGTACGTCGCCAACGACTTGTCGTACAGCGAGAGGGGCGAGCGCCGACCGACGACGACCGCGCTGCCGTGGTCCAGGCGCACCCGGACCTCGCCCGAGACGACCCGCTGCGACGAGGCGACGTATGCCCGCAGGTCGCGCGACAGGGCGCTGAACCACAGGCCGTCGTAGATCAGGCGGGCCAGCTCGTCGGCCACGAACCGATCGAACCGGAGGGTGTCGCGCGACAGGGTCAGACCCTCCAGCGCGCGGTGGGCCGCATGCAGGATGGTCGCCGCCGGCGTCTCGTAGATCTCGCGGCTCTTGATCCCGACCAGGCGGTCCTCGACGTGGTCGATCCGGCCCACGCCGTGCGCACCGCCGAGAAAATGCAGGCGCTCGACCAGCTCGACCGGCGCGAGCCGCTCGCCATCGAGCGCGACCGGGATGCCACCCTCGAACTCGATGAGCACCTCCGCCGGCTCCGGTGCGTCGGCCGGTGCGACCGTCCATTCGTAGGCATCGGCCGGCGGCGTGACCCAGGGATCCTCCAGGACTCCCGTTTCGCACGAGCGGCCCCACAGGTTGACGTCGATCGAGTAGGGCGACGCCCTGGTGATCGGGATCTCGATCCCACGCTCCGCCGCGTAGTCGATTTCCTGGTCGCGGGTCAGGCCCATCCCGACCCGCATCGGGGCGATGACCTCCAGGCCCGGATTCAGGGCGTGGGTGGCCACGTCGAAGCGAACCTGGTCGTTGCCCTTGCCGGTGCAACCGTGGGCGACCGCGTCGGCACCTTCGCGCTTGGCCACCTCGACCAGGAGCTGCGCGATCAGGGGTCGAGCGAGCGCGGTGGCCAGCGGATAGGTGCCCTGGTAGAGCGCATTGGCCTGCAGGTGGGGCCAGACGAAATCGCTCACGAACCGCTCCCGCGCATCGACGACATAGGCGCGCGACGCCCCGGCGGAGATGGCCCGGGCCTCAACGCCACCGCGCAGCGATCCGCCGCCGAGGTCGACCGTGAGGGTCACGACCTCCACCCCGAACTGCTCCCTGAGCCAGGCCACGGCGACCGATGTGTCGAGTCCACCCGAATAGGCGAGGACAACCTTGTTCACGACCTGTAGACCTCCGCGAGTGCACGGAACCGATCGAGCCAGCGCTCGAGGCGAATCTCGTTGGCGAACAGGACCAGCAGGGTGTTGTCGCCGGCCAGCGTGCCCTCCTGCTCGCGCAGGGTCGATTCGTCGATCGCCTGGGCGATCACACTGGCCGTTCCGGGCGTCCCGGTCAACACCAGGGTTAGACCGCTGCGACCGATGATGACCGGGATGTCGGCCAGGATCCGGCGCAGCTGCTCGTCGGACGCGGGCGCCGCCGAGGCCGCCGGGTCCTCGGGCACGACGTAGACGTGACCGTCGGCGCGGGCCGCCTTGTGCAATCCGAGCTCGGTGATGTCACGCGAGACCGTCGCCTGGGTGACCTCGAATCCCTGCCGGGTCAGGGCGTCCACGACCTCGCGCTGGCTGCTCACCGGACGCTCCATGACCAGCTCGCGGATGGCCCGCTGGCGGAGCCGCTTGAGCCCGTGACCCGTGTTCATGACTCGGGGTATCCCGATCACGCGACGCCTGCCCGGGTTTCCCGACCGGCCACGATCCGGGTGCCGAAGGTCGGGTCGGATATGGCGCGCTCCAGCGCGCGAGGCGCGGATGCGTCGGCGATGATCGCCTCCGACCCTTCCCAGCCGAGCGCAGCGAGCGCGGCCCGGACCTTGGGGACCATGCCGCCGGCGATGACTCCCGACGCGATGAGTGCCTCGGCTTCACCAACCGTCAACGCGTCAAGGCGCTGCCCGGCCGCGTCGCGTACCCCGTCCACGTCCGTCAGCAGGACCAGCTGGCGTGCCCCGAGGCCGGCCGCAATACCCGCTGCGGCATCGTCCGCGTTCACGTTGCAGACGACCCCGTCGGCGTCGCGTGCAAGTGGCGCGACCACCGGAACCTGGCCGCCGACGAGGATCGCATCGAGGAGATCACGACGCAGGCCGATGACGCTGGCGACGAGGCCCAGGCGCGGGATCCGCTCGGCAATGAGCAGGCCGCCGTCCACGCCAGACAGCCCGACCGCATCGACTCCGAGATCGCGCAGACCTGACACCAGTTCGCTGTTGACCACGCCGCGCAGGACGGCCGCCGCGACCTCGAGAGCCTGCGCGTCGGTGACCCGCAGGCCTCCTTCGAAGCGGCTGGGAACGCCGAGCCGCTCGAGCCACTCGGTGATCCGCTTGCCCCCGCCGTGGACCAGCACGACCGGCCGGCGCCGCGCGACTGCCGCCACCTCATCGAGCACCTGGCGCTGCTCGGCAATGGTCGTGCCGCCCAGCTTGATGACGAGGACCTCGCTCACGTCGTGTACTCCGAGTTCTCGGTCACGTAGGTTTCGCTGAGGTCGCAGCCAAAGGCTTCGCCACGCCCGGCGCCGAGCCTGAGGTCGAGGGCGATCACGACCTCCTGGGCGTCCATGGCGAGGCGCACCGCCGGCCGATCGAAGTCGACCGGTCCGCCCTGCGCGCCATCGAAGACGAGATGGCCGGCGATCCGAATCCGCAGACGCGCCGGATTCAGCGCCGCGGGCGTCCCCGCCCGGATGGCGGCCTCGGGCGGCCCGATGCCGACCGCCTCCAGGACCGGCGCTGGCGGCAGGCTTGCGTTGCCGGCGGCGCCGGCGACCCGTCCCCAATTCGGATCGCGGCCGTGGATCGCGGCCTTGACCAGGCTGGACGACACGATCGCACGGGCGACCGCTCGTGCCTCGGCGTCGTCGCGTGCACCGCTCACGTCGGCGCTGATCAGCGTCGTGGCCCCTTCGCCGTCGGCTGCCTGCTGGCGGGCGAGATCGCGGGCGACCGCTTCGATGGCGGCGCCGAGCGCGGCTGCGGCGATTGAGCCGGGTTCGACCGGAGCGCTCCCGGCAGCGCCGGAGGCCAGCACGAAGACCGTGTCGTTTGTGCTCGTATCGCCATCCACGGACAGCTGGTTCCAGGTCCGGGCGGCCGCTGGCCGGAGGAGCCCCCAGAGCGTCTCGGGCGCCGCCGTCACGTCGGTCAGGATCACCGCCAGCATCGTGGCCATCTGGGGATGGATCATGCCCACGCCCTTGGCGATACCGCTGACCGTGACCCGCACCGGATGGCCGTCGCTGCCGGGCAGCTCCACCACGACCGTCGCCGTCTTGGCCACCGAGTCGGTCGTGCACAGAGCCACGGCGGCGGCCTGCAGGCCGGCGTCATCCGCCACCAATCCCGGAACGAGGCTGGCCAGGCCGCCAGCCACCCGGTCGAGCGGCAGGCGCGTGCCGATGATCCCGGTCGACAGGTGGAGCGTCTGCTCGAGCGGCGCGCCGGTGGCGGCGGCCAGGAGACCGGCGATCTCGAGCTGATCGGCCTCGCCGGCCGAGCCAGTCGCCGCATTGGCGCTGCCGCTGGTCGCGATGATCGCCTCGGCCCAGCCGCACCCGGCGCGCGGATCACGCGAGGTGGCCGCCAGGTGCGCCCGCGACAGGCGAACGGGCGCGGCCGCAAAGGCATTCGAGGTGAAGACCGCGGCCGCCGCCGCCGGGCCCCCGGTCGTCACGATCACGGCCAGGTCCGGGCGGCCGGAGGCCTTGATCCCGGCCGCCAGCCCACCGGCCTTGAAGCCGGCAGGCAGGGCGGCGTGTCGCTCGACCGGTGGGAGGTCCGGCGAGGACGTCGGGACGGGCACATGCGAGAGGACGGTCATGGGCTCGTTTGCGGTGCGGGGCTAGGGGGCCAGGGGAAGCTGCTCGAGGCCGGCGGCCTCGGGCAGTCCATGGACGAGGTTGAACGCCTGGACCGCCTGTCCGGCGGCGCCCTTGACCAGGTTGTCCTCGACCCCGATGACCACGATCCGGTCAGTCCGCTCGTCGAGACGGACGTGGATCAGGACCTGGTTGCTGCCGGTCACATGCTTGGTGGCCGGCGGCGTCGCTACGACCGTCACGAACGGCTCGCTCACGTACGCGTCGGTATACAGCTCGTCGAGCTCGGCCTGGGTCACCCGGCGGGTGGGGCGGACGTGGCAGGCGGACAGGATGCCGCGGGTCATCGGGACGAGGTGGGGCAGAAAGTCCACCGCGAACGTGCCCGGATTGGCGCCCGGATCGAGGCCCTCGCGGGCCGTGATCGTGGCCAGCTCCTGCTCGATCTCCGCGACGTGGCGGTGGCCGCCGAGGCCGTACGCCTTGACGCTCTCATTGACCTCGCCGAAGTGCAGCTCGGGCTTGGCTTCCCGGCCCGCCCCGGAGACGCCGCTCTTGGCATCCACGACGAGATCGCCGATCAGGCCCGCGCGCGCGAGCGGCGCGAGCGCGAGCAGGGTAGCGGTGGGGTAGCACCCGGGTGCGCCGACGATGGCGACCGGCGCGTCCACCAATGCGGCGAGTTCTGCCCGGTGAAGTTCGGGCAGCCCGTAGACGGCGAGCTCGAGCAGATCGGGCCGCGGGTGTTCGAAGCCGTACCAGCGCGGGTAGTCGGTCGGGTCGCGCAGCCGGAAGTCGGGGCCCTGGTCGATCACGGCCGTCCCGGCCGCCACGAGGTCCGGCACCAGGGCAGCCGCCGCACCGTGCGGCAGGGCCATGAATACGGCATCGCTCGGGGGCAGTTCCGCATGGACGGTCAGGCCGGTCCCGGCCAGGTGTGGATGGATGCCGGCGATCGGATCGTGGTCGCGACCCCGTCCAGCGAGCCCCACCAGGTCCACGTTCGGGTGGCGGGCGAGGAGCCGAACGAGCTCGGCGCCGACGTAGCCGGTCGCCCCGATGATCCCCACGCGGATCTGGCGCGGACCGCCGGACGGATCAAGGCCACGCTCCGAGCGGGGGAGAAGGGTCGCGATCATGATGGCATGACCATACATTGCCGATGCATAGTCATGCAACCAGTCACCAAGCCCGATATAACCCGTCACGAAGCCCGATATATCCCAGTAGATCGGTAGGACTTATGTGTTATTCTCCCGGCTCGCGGTCGCCCAGACCGATCAGACGAGGATCGCCCGATGCCCACTGCTGTCCCGACCGACGCCGTAGCCCGTCTGCCGAAGGCACGAATGATCGATCCGCGCGGCCATCGGTTCGGGGCCGCCCTGTCGGCCGTCCTGCTGGTGCTGGCGTTTGTCGTCAATGCGCCCTGGCTGGTCGCCGTCGCTCTCGCCTCGATCGGGGTCAGCGCCGCATTCGGCCTGCGCTGGTCGATCTACGGTGCGATCTGGCGGCGTATCGTCCGCTTCCTGGCGCTGCCGCCCACGACCCCCGAGCACGAGTACCCGCCGCGCTTCGCCCAGACGCTGGGCAGCGTGGCCCTGATCCTCTCACTGGTAGCCTTCGGGCTCGGCGCGCCTGCCGTCGGCTGGGTGTTCGCCTTCGCCGTGGCCGGGCTCCAGACGCTGCTGGCCGTGACCGGTTACTGCCTGGGTTGCCGGCTCTATTTCCTGCGCTGGTGGGTCCCCGACCTCGTGACCCGGATCTGGACCCGCGGCACCGCGCGGGTGTCGCCGGTGCCGCTGAGCCAGGAGCCGATCCGCTACCGCTGATCGGCCAGGACGTCAGGCCGGGCGTAGGGACCGGTGGCGATGACCTCACCCTCGGCGTCGTAGGGCGTCGCCCCGAGCGAATGAATCCGGTAGCGGTGATGGACCAGCGTCGCGCCGGCCGAGATCATCGCGTTGACCGGGCAGTACTTCGTCGCTGAGAGCTCGATCGCGCGGCGGATGGCCGCCTCCGAGAGGTCGCGCCCGGTGACCTCGTGGACGACCTCGATCTCGGTGAAGACCTGGGGATACTCGGAGCGCTGGTCGCCGCGGACATGGATCCGGTACGTCTCCACGGCCTGGCGCTTCTTGGTCGCGATCGAGATGACGTCCATGGCCGAGCACGACCCGAGGGCGACAAGCACCGTTTCGACCGGGCTGAGGTAGCCCCTGGCCGCGTCACCAAAGTCGATCCGCCGGCCGGTTCCGGTCGACGCGCGGAAGTCGCTGCCGCCGATGTGCTCGATCAGGGCGGTCCGGATCGTGCTCACGAAGGATCCGCCGCGACGGGTTCGCGCTCTCGCTCGCTCAGGAACTGCTCGCGGTAGAGCCGGGCGTAGAGGCCGCCCAGGGCGATCAGCTCGGCGTGGGTGCCCCGTTCGACCACCCGGCCGCGGTCGTAGACCAGGATCCGGTCGGCGCGCAGGATGGTCGACAGCCGGTGGGCGATCGCGATCGTGGTGCGGCCTTCCATCAGCCGTTCGAAGGCCGCCTGGATGAGCCGTTCGGAGACCGTGTCCAGGGCCGAGGTGGCCTCGTCGAGGATGAGGATGCGCGGATCCTTGAGCAGCACCCGGGCGATTGCGATGCGCTGCTTCTCGCCGCCGGACAGCTTGTAGCCGCGCTCGCCGACGATCGTGTCCATGCCCAGCGGCAGCTCCATGATCCGGTCGTGGATCGCGGCAGCCCGAGTGGCGGCCTCCAACTCCACGTCAGTCGCCCCCGGGCGGGCGTACAGCAGGTTGGTCCGCACCGAGGCGTGGAACAGGTAGGTCTCCTGGGTCACCACGCCGACGATATCGCCGAGCGAGGTGAGCTTGATCCGCCGGACGTCGACGTCGTCGATCTCGACTGCGCCGCTGTCGACGTCGTAGAGCCGCGGGATCAGGTAGGTCGTGGTCGTCTTGCCCGAGCCGGACGGGCCGACCAGCGCGACCAGCTCACCGGGCTCGGCTTCGAACGAGATGGCGTCCAGCCCGAAGGCCGGCAGGATCTCCAGGCTCGGAATCTCGTCCGCTGGCTGGACCGGCGCAAGACCGTTGGCCGCCAGGGCATCGTGGGCGCGGTTGGAGGGAACGGCTGCGGTCGGATAGCGGAACGAGACATTGTGGAAGGCGACCTTGCCGCGCATGCGCGCCCGGTCCATCGCCTGCGCGTCGGGCGCATCCACGATCTCGGGATCCATCTCGAGGTACTCGAAGATCCGGTCGAACAGGGCCAGCGCACCCTGGATCTCGACCTGGACGCTGAGCAGCTGGCCGAGCGGGAAATAGAGCCGGCTCTGAAGCGTGGTGAAGGCCACGATGTCGCCGATAGTTGGCGCCGACGGGTCGTTGTTTATGGCGAGGTAGCCGGCCAGCCAGTACACGAAGGCCGGGGTGATGCTGAAGATCGTGCCGATGATCATGAAGAACCAGCGGCCGACCATCGCCTGGCGGATCTGGAGGCCGGCCAGGACCTGGTTGATGCTCCTGAAGCGCCGGACCGCGTTGTCCTGCTGGCCGAACGTCTTCGACAGCAGGATGCCCGAGACGGACAGCGTCTCCTCGGTCATGGCGGTCATCTCGGCGAGCGATTTCTGGGTCTCTTCGCTGACCTCGCGACGAACCTTGCCGACCCGATAGGTCAGGAACAGGAAGAACGGGGTCAGCCCCAGCGACAGCACGGTCAGCCGCCAGTCGATGATGAACATCGCGATGACCGTGCTGATCGCGATCGCCAGGTTGCTCGTGACCGAGCTGGCGGTATCGGTGACGACCGACTGCACGCCGCCCACGTCGTTGGCCAGGCGGCTCTGGATCTCGCCCGTGCGCGTCTCGGTGAAGAAGCGCAGCGGCATCCCCTGGAGGTGGGCGTACAGCGCGCCACGCAGGTCCTGCATGACGTTCTGGCCGATCACGTTGTTGAGGTACGCCTGGCCGACCCCGATCAGGCCGGACAGGATGGGCAGCACGATCATCAGGCCGACGAACAGGTTGAGCAGGCCGAAATCGAGCTTCGGGATCGCCTCGTCGATCAGCAGCTTGAGCAGGATCGGGTTGATCAAGCCGATGAAGCTGGTGCCGAGGATCGCCACGAGGACGATCACGACCTGACCGCGATAGGGACGGAAGAAGGCAACGATCCGGCCGATCGTCCGGCCCCGTCGTTCTCTCGGCACGGGCTCGAAGTCGCGCGACCCGCCGCCGAATGGACCGCCCCGACCAAACATCAGGCAGTCACCCCGCCACGCTCGCCACCGCGACGATGGTCGAGCGTCGCGTTGGGAAGGGGACCGTCAGCAGGTCGCCGACCAGGCCGAGCGCGAACGTCGGCCAATGACGTCCCCAGGCCCGCGCGAGGTGGCCGACCGTGGTCAACTGGATCGAGCTGAAGCCGGCGTCGGCGAGGGTGCGCCCGATGGTGGCCGGGTCGTTGCAGGCCCCGACCAGCGGATGGGCGTCGGCGGCGGTCGCCTTGACCAGCGGCTGGATCGCGCGTCGCGGGCCGTCCGGTAGCCCGAGATAGGCGGCCACGAATGGGTGCTGTCGATTCACTGTTGTGGCGACCAGGGTGCCGCCGGGGCGCAGCCAGCGCCGCAGGTTGGCGAGGGCCGCCAGCGGATCGGCGAAGTGCTCGAGGGTAAAGCTCGACAGCACGACGTCGAACGACGCCGTCGCGAAGGCGTCGGCCGATCGGCACACATCCACGATCGCGAAGTCATCGAGGTGGGCGAGCGGCGTCGTCGGTGGGTGGATGTCCGCCCCGACCAGGCGCGCGATGCGCGGCCGGAAGGCACGCAGCGCCGAGACCCGTCCACAGCCGGCATCGAGGGCCACGACGTCCCCCGGCGATCGCCGCTCGGCCGCGAGAATCGCGGCGTCAAGCGCTTCGTGGACCAGCATGCTGACCGCCGGGCGGATGCGCAGGCGCGGCAGGAGGGCAAATCGCCCGGCCTCGGCCACTCCTACCAGGCAGTGGAGGTCGCGGCCTCCGTGATGCCCTGGGCCTCGAGCCAGCGTTCGGCGTCGATCGCCGCCTTGCAGCCATCGCCGGCAGCCGTCACGGCCTGGCGGTAGCGATGGTCATGGACGTCGCCGGCAATGAACACTCCGTCGACCTTCGAGCCGGTCTCGTCATGGACGACCAGGTAGCCCGCGGCGTCGACCTCGAGCCAGTCGCGGAAGGCGGCCGTGTTCGGCCGGTAGCCGATCGCGATGAACACGCCGTCGACCGGCATCGTGGTCTCGACGCCGCTGGTCGTGTCGGTCACGCGGAGGCCACTGACCTTGCTGTCGCCGAGGATCTCCTCGACCGCGGTGTTGGGGTGGATCTCGATCCTGGGGTGGGCACGAGCACGATCGATCATGATCCTGGACGCGCGGAAGGTGTCGCGCCGATGGAGCAGGTGGACCGTGGTCGCGAAGCGGGTCAGGTAGAGCGCCTCCTCGAACGCCGTGTCACCTCCGCCCACAACCGCGATCTCGCGGTCGCGGAAGAAGAAGCCGTCGCAGGTCGCACAGGCCGACACCCCGCGCCCGCGCAACCTGGTCTCACTGTCGAGCCCGAGCCAGAGCGCCGATGCGCCCGTCGCGATGATCACCGCCTGGGCCCGGTACTCCGTGCCCCGCGCCCAGATCCGGAAGGGTCGGCCGGAGAAGTCGACCCGCTCGATGTCGACGTCGATGACCTTCGAGCCGACCCGTTCAGCCTGTCCGCGCATGGCGGCGATCAGGTCCGGGCCCTGGATGGCGTCCACAAAACCCGGGTAGTTCTCCACGTCGCTGGTCAACATCAGCTGGCCCCCCGGCGCCGAACCGGCCAGGACGACCGGTTCGAGGTTGGCGCGGGCCGCGTAGATCGCCGCGGTCAGGCCGGCCGGTCCCGACCCGATGATGACGACCTTGGCGTCGACCCGCCCTTCGGCGCTCCGGATGGTGGTCGGTCCTTCGGTCGAGCTGGCCGGCGCCTGGCCAGGGTCGACAATCGCGATGCTCAGGCCGCCGAATGGGTTGGGCGTCCCGCTGCCGTTGGTGTTGTCCGTCATGGCGTCCATGGTAGCACGAAACTGATACTCCCTGGGGGTATCGTCAGAGATCCCGAACCGCTGGGATGACCTCGCGCCCCAGCAACTCGATGGCCGCGAGGTCGGCCCCCTCCCGGAGGTTGACGATGATGTGCTGGGCGCCGGCGTCAGCCAGCTCGCCGAACCAGTCCACGATCCGCGCGGGTTTCTCCGCCGGACGTGCGCCGCTCGTCAGGTTGATGCTCTGGAGGGTCGAGCGCTCGATCTCGTCGGGATCGCGCCCGATGGCGGCGCAGTGGCTGGCCAGGATGGCGTACTTGCGGGCGAGCGTCTCGGGGCCGCCGAACACGTTGCAGGCGTCGGCGTACTGGGCCACCAGCCGAAGCGTCTTCCGCTCGCCGCCGCCGCCGACCAGGATCGGGACGCGCGGCCGAGACAGCGACTGCGGCGAGTTGAGCAGGCGCGTCGCCCGATAGTGCCGGCCATTGAACGCTGCCTCGGAGCCTCGCTCGCCCTCGAACAGCTCGTGCGCGATCTGGAGGGTCTCCTCGAGCATTTCGAAGCGCTCGGCGAGGGGCGGGAAGGGGAAGCCCAGACCGTTCGACTCCTCCTCGTTCCAGGCGGCACCGAGCCCCAGCCAGGCTCGCCCGCCGGACAGCACGTCCAGTGCCGTCGCCGCCTTGACCCACAGGCCCGGATACCGGTAGTGGACGCCCCCGACCATCAGGCCCAGGCGCGCCCTGGTCGAATGGGCGGCCATGAATCCGAGTGTCGTCCAGCCTTCGAGCATCGGCTCCTCGGCGCGGCCAACACCGCGGATCTGGAAGAAGTGATCCATGACCCAGATCGAATCGAACCCGACGTCGTCCGCCTGGCGGACGATCCGGGCGAGCGTCGGTGCGATGGCCTCCGGGCCTCCTGGCCAGGTGAACGAGCGGATCTGGAGTCCGACCTTCATCAGCGGAACAGGTCGTTCACGGCGGGAATGAGGGCGTCGGCGATGGCCGCCTCGCCGCGCCGGAACGACGCCCCACGAACCAGTGCGGCGGGTCGCCGCGCGGTCTTGCCGAGGACCAGCTCGGCGGCCGAGGCGAGCTCGTCGGCCACCGCTCGTACCGTCGAGCGCATGACCCGTCCGTCCGCGTCCAGGGTGCCACGCAGGTCGTCGAGCGGCTCGAGACCGGAGACGCCGATGGCCACGTCGACGATACCCCAGCGCCACGGCCGACCGAAGCTGTCCGACACCACGACTGGCACATCCGCCGCGAAGCGCGCCGCGATGGCGGCCCGGATCCGTCCCGCGGAAGCGTCCGGATCGCGCGGCAGGAGGGTGACCAGGGATCCGGAGTGCGGCCCGACGTTCGAGGCATCGACGCCGCCGTTGGCGCACACGAAGCCGTGCGGGGTCTCCGTGATCAGCACGCCGTTGGTCATGCGAACGACCCGGCGGGCCTCGCGCAGGACGACCTCGATCTGGCGCGGGTCGCGGTCCCATTCGGCCGCGAAGTCGACCGCCTCGGGTCGCGGCTCTACGGTGGTCAGATCCACCACGGCCCGTTCCGCCTTCGACACGATCTTCTGGGTCACCACCAGGACGTCGTCGTCCCGCAGCGGCAGCGCGCCGGGCGTGGCGCTGAGGGCGTCGCAGATCAATCCCGGGAGGTCATCGCCGCCCTCGATCTCGGGCAGTCCGGCCAGGGCCAGGATCTCTACCTGGGCAGCCCGTTCAGCCGACATCGATGGCCTCGGGCGCGAGCTCCGCCTGCAGGACGTCGTCGGGTGTGTCGAGGTCAATCTCGAGCGCCCCGCCCAGCTCGACGTAGGTCGCGCCCGCGGCCGCCGCGTGAGCCGCGTGCGCCGCCCGACTGCCGTGGCCGAAGGCGAAGTCGATGACCGTGGGTGGTGCAAGGATCAGGACGTTTGTGCCGGCGCCGTGGCGATCGGTCACGAGCGCGACAAGCCCGGCGGCCGGGGCCGGGGATCCCGCGGCGGCGTTGGCGGCCTCGTCGAGCACGGCCTCCAGCGCGCCCCGGTCGAGATTAGGCAGGTCGGCCGGCAGGACGACCAACATGGTCGCGCCCCGGTCGATCGCCTCCGCGCGGGCCAGCTCCAGGGCCGGGTTAAGGCCACCGCCGAGGTCGCGCAGCGCGTGGGCTCCAGCGGCGCGCGCCTGGTCCAGTGCCGCCGGCTCGCCGCTGACGACGATGGTCCCGGCGATCCGCGGGCTCAACGTGGTCGCGAGCAAGGCCCGCGCCAGGAGCTCGCTGACGAGATCGAAGCGCTCCTCTGCGTCGAGCGGCCCGGCCAGCCGTGACTTGGATCGCTCCAGACCGCGGATCGGGATGATCGCCCAGGTGCCCGCCGGGTCCAGTGTCGGCCGAGGCATGCTCATCGAACGGCCGGTTGCAGGGACCGGCCGAATGCGACGACCTCGGCCGCCAGCCGAGCGCGGGCCGCGTCGTCAACCATGATCGTGTCCGTGACGTGCGTCGCCGGGCCGATGGCCTCGATGGCCGAATCGAGCGCGGCGTCGACGGTGTCCAGCACGAACCCGTCGGCGATCTCGGCGTACAGGCGCGCCACCCCGAGGGCGCTGGCGTCGTGTCCGAGCGAGGCCAGCATCCGGTCGGCCGGACCCTTGAGGGCCCGCCCGGCCACGATCCCGCTGACCGCGACGACCGGCGTGCCGTGTCGGCGCGCGGTCTGGATGGCCGTCCGCAGACCCGCGACCGCCAGGATCGGCCCAACCGAGACGATCGGGTTGGATGGCGCGATCACGATCAGCTCGGCGGCCTCAAGGGCGGCCAGGACTTCCTCGGTCGGGCTGGCCTCGCCCGCACCACGGAAGCGCACCTCGCGGACCTCGGGCGCCTGGTGGCGGTGAACGAAGTACTCCTGGAACTCGAGCCAGCCTTCGTCGGTTCGGACGTCCGTCCGGACCTCGTCATCGGTCATCGGCAGGATGGTCGCCGCGATTCCCAACCGGTGGGCGAGGTCGCGCGCGACATCGGTCGGCCGGGCGCCAGCGCGCAGCCGGTCGGTCCGCCACAGGTGCGTGGCCAGGTCTCGATCACCGAGGCGGAACCAGGGCTCATCGCCTAGCTCGGCCAGGCGCTCCATCACGGTCCACGACTCGCCGGCCATGCCCCAGCCGCGCTCCGCGTCGTCGAGGCCGGCCAGGGTATAGGCCACCGTGTCGTGATCTGGCCAGACCGCCAGGCCGTGCCGGACGAGATCGTCGCCGGTGTTCACGACCACGGTCAGCTCGGCCCCGAGATTCGCCTGGAGACCATCGGCCAGCCGGGCGCCACCGACCCCGCCGGCGAGCTCGACGACGCGCGGCATCGGCTACGCCAGGTGGTCGTGCACGGCCTGCGGCCTGAACCGGAAGCTGATCCGGGCCTGGCGCTCGAAGCGTTCGCGGATCAATCTCTCGGCCTTGCCCGGTTCGTCGGCGTGGTAGCGCCGGGCCATCGCGGCAATGTCGGCCTGGGCCGTTGCCGGATCGGTGACCGGCTCGACCGTCCCAGTCAGGCCAACCCAGCGATAGCCATCGGCTCCGTCGTGGACGGCCAGTGCGAGGCGCGGATCGCGCAGGAGGTTGGTCGGCCAGCGGCGTCCGACCGCGCTGTTGAGCACGAGCTCGTCGCCCTCGAGCGTGTACCAGATCACGGCCTGGCGCGGCGATCCGTCGGGATCGACCGTGGACAGGGTCGCGAACCGGGTGTCATCGAGGAATTCGCGGATCGTCGCCGGCAGGGCCAGCGGAGTTCGAGTCTGGGTCATGCCCCCGATGGTACGCGAGCGCGATCGGAGGCACCCCTCAGGCCAGTCGCTCCCCGGCGCGAACGGCGATATCCAGGCGATTCTCGGGCGGCGCGAGCGGGCAGGCCCAGCGCGGATCGAAGGCACATGACGGCTGGAAGGCGAAGTTGAAGTCCAGGATCAGCGTGCCGGCGGCCGGATCGCCGCCCAGGTCCGCGCTCTTGGCGGCATCGACCAGGTAGCGCCCCGCTCCGTACGTCTCGGTCCCGTTGGTCGCATCGCGAAACGGGATGAACTGGCCGCCGGCGTAGCCGGCCATCCAGAAGACGGACAGGCGGCGCGGACCGGCGGCGAACGGGACCTGGACCCGTCCAAGGCGGCTGAAGGCCATCGAATCGGCGCCGCTGTTCGGCAGTTGCAGATCGAACGCGCCGGGCGCGACCGGCGGGGCCGGCTCGATCGCGACCGTGAACCGGAGCGCCGGGTCGTGCTCGAAATGACGGGCCGAGAATCCGTCGCGCGCGTCGGGCGGTACCGGAGACTGGGGATGTTCGCGGTAGAGCCGCTCGCGAACGACCTGCCAGTGTCGCAGCGCGACGGCGGGGTCCGTTGCGGCGATGGCCCGGATCTCCGCGTACAAGGCGGCAACCTGCCTGCGCCAGTCTGCCAGCCAGGCCCGGTCAGTCGCCGAGCCGTCGCCCTGCTGCCAGCCGTCGCTCATCGTGATCAGCGCCGAGGGCGCACGATGAGCCAGGCGCCAAGGCTGATGATGGCGACCGGCCAGAGCTGATCCGCCTCCAGCCGGGGCAACTCCAGGCCGAGCGTCCGATCGGCGAAGTACCACAGCCCGACCGTGAGAATCACCAGGCCCAGGATGATCGAGCCGGACCGCCGGCGCCCGCCGAAGGGCGGTTCGGCCGATGGCTCGGGCGGAATGCCCGGCGGTGACGGCGGTGGTGGTAGCGGACCCGAGCTCGTCATGGCTGCTCCGCGCTGCGGTGTTTCGATGGCGCCAATCGTAGCCGCGTCGGCCTAGAATCGGACGGCTCGCCGGAGGGGTCGTCCGGTGGCAACCTGGACGGAGGCTGGCGTGACCGAGAGCGCTGAGATCGGGGTGTTCGGAGGATCCGGCTTCTACTCGCTCCTCGAGGAGGTGCGCGAGGTGAAGGTCGACACGCCGTACGGCGCCCCATCGGATTCGGTCTTCCTGGCCGACGTCGCCGGACGGCGCGTCGCGTTCATGCCGCGCCACGGTCGGCGCCACACGATCCCGCCGCACAGGATCAACTACCGGGCCAACGTCTGGGCGATGCGCGCCCTTGGCGTCAAGGCGGTCATCTCACCGTGTGCCGCGGGATCCCTCCAGCTGTCGGTCAAGCCGGGTGACTTCGTCGTGTGCGATCAGTTCGTGGACCGCACCCACGGCCGGATCGACACGTTCTACGACGGCCCGATCGTCAGCCACGTCTCGTCCGCGGACACCTACGATCCGGTGCTTCGCGGCCTGGCCATCGCGACGATCCGCGAGCACGGCATCGAGGTTCACGAGCGTGGCACGGTCGTGGTCATCGAGGGACCGCGCTTCTCGACCAAGGCCGAGTCAAAGTGGTTCATGGACGCCGGCTGGGAGGTCATCAACATGAGCCAGTACCCGGAGGCCTGGCTGTGTCGCGAGCTGGGCATGGCCGTGGTCAACATCAGCCTGATCACCGACTACGACGCCGGTGTTCACGAGGGCACCGAGGCGGTCAATGCAGTAAGCGTCCTGGAGGTCTTCCAGCAGAATGCCGCGCGAATCCAGGCGGTCGTGCTGGATTTGATCGGGCGTTTCCCGGCCGACCTCGATGGGTTGGGCGCGGTCGCGGCCCTCGCACCCACCCGTGGCGACGGCCACACCATGGCCGCCGAGGACGTCCGGCTGTTCGAGACCGGGTTCTGATGCGAGCCGATGCGGGCGGCGGGGCTGGTCGGCGCCTCCCGATCGGGGTCTGCCTGCGCGCCATCCGGGCCGACCCGGCCTGGTGGCTGGACAGTGCCCGACGGCTCGATGCCGCCGGCTACCCCGGGCTGTGGAGCTGGGATCACTTCATGGGTCGGGGCGACCCGACGGTGCCGGTTGTCGAGAGCTGGACGATCCTGGCGATGGCCGCCGCGGCCACCCGGCAGGCCACGGTTGGATCATTCGTCCTCAACGTCATGAACCGGCACCCGGCATTGGTGGCCAGGATGGCCTCGACGCTCCAGATCGCGAGTGGCGGCCGTCTGATCCTGGGGATCGGGATCGGTGGTGCGCCACGCGAGCACGAGGCGTACGGCATGCCTTTTCCGGCCGCGCCCGAGCGGGCCGCCCGACTCGAGGAGGCAGTGGCCGTCCTGCGCGCCCTGTGGGCCGGCGGACCAGTCACCCGCCCGTCGCCGTTCTACCCGCTCCACGAGGCAGCAGCCTACCCGGTGCCGACGCCGCCGCCGCCGATCCTCATCGGCGGCGAGAAGCTGGCCGGGGCCAGGCTGGCCGGTCGGATCGGGGACGGATGGAGCGCCTTCGACGACAACTTCGAGACGAATCTGCCGGCCTACCTCGAATCGCTCGCGAGTAGCGGGCGACGACGCGAGGATCAGCTTGTCATCGTCGGGTTCCAGGGCAAGTGGCTGAGCGACGAATCGATCGCCGACAACCCCTGGGTCAGTGCGCCAGTCGAGACGTGGGCTCGCTGGCGGGACGCCGGAGCGGATGGGGCGATCGTCCTGGCGAGAACCACGGCCGACGTGGATGCACTGGTGGCCGCGACCGATCGCTGGTAAGGAGGCGGCCGCCGCGTTTCCCCGAAACGGTTCGCCCAGCGATTCGTGGCACCATCAGGCGCGTGACGACCCCCATCGCGACGTCGCCTGAACTGACTCATGGCTGCGCGCGCTGCGGCGCGCCGGTGGCCCTCGAGGTCGGCCTGTGTGAGAACTGCAACCCGCTTGGCCTGCGCGATGTCTCGGCCACCCAGGTCCACGGGATCGCGTTCATCGGCGTCACGCTCGCGATCATCGCCCTCGCCGTCATCGGTCGACTGGCGATCTCCGGGGTAGGGCCGTTCACCCCGAGCCTGGCCGGCGTCATGGCCGATGGCGAGGGCCTGGCCATCACCCTGACCGTCATCAACCATGGCTCCCGTGCCGGCCAGACCACCTGCCGGCTGACCGATCCTGCCGATCGCAGCGGTGGCGGCGCCGGATTCGTGCTCAGCCCGCCGATTGATCCCGGCCAGACCGTCACCTTCACCAAGCGCGTCACCGCGCTCGGATCCGCGGTCCGCGACCTCGTCGTGGAGTGCAGCGCACCGTGAGCGCACTCGCCGAGGGGCTCGCCGACGAGTCTGTCGGTCCAGGTCCGGCCCTGGCCGAGGAGCTCGCGTTTTCGCTCGACCTCGCTCGCCGCGCTGGCGCGATCCTTATGGATCGGTACGAACGCCTCGAGCAGATCGACTACAAGAGCGCTCGCGACGTCGTGACCGAAGCCGATCACCTGTCCGAGGCCCTGATCGTCGAGGCGATCCAGGCTCGCTATCCGGCCGACTCCATCGTGGCCGAGGAGACCGGCGAGCACCGGGCCCTCTCGGGCGAGGCGCCGACCTCCGGCCGGGGCCGCGTCTGGATCGTCGACCCGCTTGACGGCACCGTGAATTACGCCAACGGCATCCCGGTTTTCTGCGTCTCGATCGGGCTCGTCGTCGATGGCCGGCCGTCCGTCGGAGTGATCGTCGATCCCACCCGCAACGAATCCTTCGCGGCGACCGGCGACGGTCCCGCGACGCTCGGCGGCCGCCGGATCCAGGCCTCCGAGAAGGAGAACCTGTCGGATTTCGTGGTTTCGATGGCACTGGGCGGCAGGACCGCCACCTCGCGCGCCCGAAACGTTCGCCGGCGGGTTCGCATCCCGCGCTCGATGGGCTCGGCGGCACTGGCTCTCGCGTACGTCGGGAACGGCCGCTTCGACGCGTTCATCCAGCAGGGCGGGCTGTCCGCCTGGGACGTGGCCGCGGCCGGCCTCATCGCCGAGCGGGGAGGGGCTCTTGTCAGCGCGATGGACGGCGGCCCGTGGTTCGATCTGGCCCGCGGACCGCGCTCGATCGGGATCCTCGCGGCACCCCATGCCCACCACGAGGCATTGCTCGAACTGGTCCGGTAGGTGTCGCCCCCTCGGGCGGCCTGGTCGCCTCAGTCCTCGCGCCAGCGGTGGGGTCGCGCCGCGAGGCGGTCCAGCCCCCATTCTTCGCAGAACGCCGCCCACGGGTCGCGCGGGACGCCGTCCCAGGCCAGCTGGTCGGGATCGAGCTGGCGGATCGGGACACCATCGTCGGCGGTACGCAGGCGGGCCAGGTCGCGATAAAGGAGCGCTTCGTCCCATTGCTCGCGAAGCGTCGCGGCCAGCGCCATTGCCCGCGACCCGCCGACACCCGGCACCTCCCAGGCAGATGCCTTCGGCGGGATCTCCTCGTAATGGCCGTAGCGGCTGAGGACGGCGGCGGCTGACTTGGCGCCCCAGCCGGGCAGCCCCGGGTAGCCGTCCGACGAGTCGCCGACTAGGCCGAGCCAATCCGGGATGGATGGCGGCGGAACACCCCACTTGGCCCGGACGCCGGCATCGTCGTAGGTCAGCCCACGCCGGCGGTCCCACAGCACGATGCGCTCGGCGCTGACCAGCTGGGCCATGTCCTTGTCCGGCGTGCAGATCAGGATCCGCTCGACCCGTGGGTCGTCGGCGAACCGGACGGCCGCGGCGGCGATGGCGTCATCCGCCTCGAACTCGACCATCGGCCAAAGGACCATGCCGAGAGCCTCAACGGCGCCCTCCGCGATCGGGAACTGGGCGAGCAACTCGGGCGGCATGCCGGCCGACGACTTGTAGCCAGGAAAGAGATCGTTCCGGAACGACTCGATCACCCGGTCGGTCGCGCAACCAACGTGCGTGGCTCCTTCCTCGCGGACCATGAACAGGAGCTGCTCCACGAGGCCGGAGACGCCGGACAGGACGATCCGGTCCCGACCGAGGACGGCGGGACGGGGCGCGTAGTGGGCCCGGAAGAGCTCGTAGGTCGCGTCGACCAGGTGGACCTGCACCCGCTGCACCCCGGCTCAGGCTGCGGCCGGGCCGGATTCGACGAGTTCAACGCCGGTCGTGCGCAGTTCGTCCAGGGCGCGCTGACCGTCGCCCGGCTGCTGCTCGACCGCTGCGATCGCGTCGACCAGGATCACGGTCTCGAACCCGAGCGCGACGGCATCGAGCGCCGTCGCCTTGACGCAATGGTCCGTCGCCAGGCCGACGATGACGACGCGTCTGACCGACGACGCCCGGAGCAGGCCCTCGAGCTCGGTTGGCGTCGTCGACCCGCTGCCAGGGTCCTTCATCGTGAACCCCGAGTAGCCGTCCTCGCCGTTGGCGCCCTTGCGCACGCGGGGGGCATCGTTGGGGAGTTCCAGCGCGGGGTGGAGCTCGGCACCCCACGTCCCGCCAATGCAGTGCACCGGCCACCGCCCACCGTCGCTGGCAAAGTGCGGGGTGCGCTCCGGATGCCAGTCCTGGGTCGCCACGACGATCGAATCGTGGCGGTGGGCCAGCGCGATCTCCCGGTTGATCGGCGCGACGATCGCCGCTCCACCCGGTACGTGCAGCGACCCATCCGGATCTGCGAAGTCGTTCTGCACGTCGACCACGATCAGGGCCGTGCCCGGTCCGTATCGTGCCATGTCCGATCTACCCGATGAGCGCCGACCGTTCGTCGACGACCACGGGCTCGATGACCTCGGGTCGCGACGGCGGCTCCACGTCGAGCAGGTAGCCGATCCCCTGGAACGTCTTGATCCGACCGGGCTCGCCCGGTTCGGAGCCGAGCTTGCGGCGGACGCGCGAAACCCAGACGCGCAGGTATTGGAGATCGTCCCGGTACTCGGGTCCCCAGACCTTGGTCAGCAGCTCCGTATGGAGGACGACCTTGCCCGCGTTCGCGGCGAGATGCTGGAGCAGGAGCCACTCGGTTCGCGACAGCTGGACCAGCTCACCGGCGCGCGTCACCATCCGGCGTTCCAAGTCGATCTCGACGTCGTCAAACTTGAGGATCCCCGAACCCGGCTGGGCCCCGGATGAGCGGCGCAGCACGGCCCGGACCCGGGCCGCCAGCTCGTCGGGATGGAAGGGCTTGGCGATGTAGTCGTCGGCGCCGAGATCCAGGCCCTTGGCCTTGTCTGCGGTCGAGCCCTTGGCCGTGAGCAGGATGACCGCCACCGGGCGGCGTTCGCGCAGCTGGCGCATCACCTCGATCCCGTCAAGGTCGGGCATCACGATGTCGAGCAGGACGATGTCCGGCCGGACCTCTTCCGCCTTGGCCAGCGCCTCCTCGCCGCTGCGGGCGGTGACGACCCGGAAGCCTTCCTCGCCGAGGGCGATCGATACGAGCTTGGTGATCCGGGGCTCGTCGTCAGCGACGAGGACCAGCGGTTGGGTGCTCACACTCACCTCCTTGGTGCGAGGACATCGTGACGGAACCGGCGATCGCCGTCACCTGCCGCGCGCCTGGGCGAGGATCACGACGGGGCGGGTACCTCGAGCGACGGAAGGTTGACATTGATATTCGTGTCGGTCGGGGTGCTCGTTCCGGCGCCCGGGCCAAGCACGAAGTACCAGAAGCCGGCCAGGACGATGAGGACGACGATGATCCCGAGGATCAGGCCGGAGCTTGATCCGCCGTCCTTGACGACGACGGTGCTATTTCGATCGGTCATGGGAAATTCCTTTCGACAATCGACTCTGGGGTAGGTCACCAGCATCGGTCGCGCGGGATGCCGTTCGCGGGAGCCGGCCTTGCAAAACCGCTACAGGGGCGTTACAGCGTGGCCCGCCGTTCCCGCCTCGCGACCCTGCCGCAACGTCCGATCCGAGGCGAGATGGGCTACCCTGTTGAGCCCATGTACTTCGACGAGTTCAAGCACCAACTGCCCGACATTGACCCCGCCGAGACCGAGGATTGGCTGTCGTCCCTGGACCAGGTCGTGGCCCAGGAGGGCGAGACCCGGGCCCGCTTCATCGTCTACAAGCTCCTGAAGCGAGCGCGCCAGCTCCAGATCGGCTTGCCGCCGCTGACCCAGACCCGCTACATCAACACGATCAGCCCGGAGCAGGAGCCGTACTTCCCGGGCGACGAGGCGATCGAGCGGCGGATCCGCAGGCTGATCCGCTGGAACGCGGTGGCGATGGTCCTGCGGGCCAACAACCGGTTCGCCGGGATTGGCGGTCACCTGGCCACGTACGCCTCCGCCGCGACCCTGTACGAGGTTGGCTTCAACCACTTCTTCCGGGGCAAGGACGGGACCGGCAGTGGCGACCAGATCTTCTACCAGGGCCATGCCGCCCCAGGAATCTACGCTCGGGCCTTTCTCGAGGGCCGCCTGAGCGTCGACCAGCTCGACCATTTCCGGCGTGAGACCGTCCCCGGTCAGGGCCTCAGCTCCTATCCGCACCCACGCCTGATGCCGGCTTTCTGGGAGTTTCCGACTGTCTCCATGGGCCTTGGCCCGATCAGTGCGATCTACCAGGCGCGTTACAACCGCTACCTCCTCAATCGGGGCCTGCTCGACACCGCCGGCTCGCGGGTCTGGGCGTTCGTTGGCGATGGCGAAACGGACGAGCCCGAATCGCTCGGCGCCCTGCACGTGGCCGCCCGCGAGGGGCTGGACAACCTGACCTTCGTGGTCAATTGCAACCTGCAGCGCCTGGACGGACCGGTCCGCGGCAACGGCAAGATCATCCAGGAGCTCGAATCGGCGTTCCGCGGCGCCGGCTGGAACGTGATCAAGGTCATCTGGGGCCGCGAGTGGGACGAGCTGCTGGCGCGCGACGTCGATGGCGTGCTGGTCCAGCAGATGAACGAGACCCTGGACGGGGAATTCCAGAAGTATTCGGTCGCCGGCGGCGCCTACATCCGGGAGCACTTCTTCGGGCCGGATCCGCGCCTGCGCAAGATGGTCGATCATCTGTCCGACGACGACCTGGCCAAACTGCGCCGCGGTGGTCACGATTATCGCAAGGTCTACGCGGCCTACCGGGCCGCGACCGAGCACCGCGGCGCACCGACGGTCATCCTCGCCCACACGGTGAAGGGCTGGACACTAGGTCCGGGGGTCGAGGCCCGCAATATCACCCACCAGGCCAAGAAGCTCAACGAGGCTGAGTTGCGCATCTTCCGCGACCGCCTGGAGCTGCCGATCCCGGATGCCACGCTCAAGGAAGCGCCGTACTACCACCCGGGCCCCGATTCAGAGGAGGTCGGATATCTGCGCGAGCGCAGGCGGGCGCTCGGTGGACCGATCCCGCGGCGCGTCGTGCGGGCGACCGTCCTGCCGGCCCCGGCGGCGGCCGTCGACGCCGAGTTCGCGGCCGGGAGCCCGACGCCGGTCTCGACGACCATGGTCTTCGCCCGGATCCTGCGCAACCTGATCCGGGACAAGGGCCTCGGGCCGCGGATCGTGCCGATCATTCCGGACGAGGCGCGCACGTTCGGCATGGACCCCCTGTTCAAGGAGGTCGGCATCTACTCCGCCCTGGGGCAGCGCTACGAGCCGGTCGACTCGGACCTGGTCCTGTCCTATCGCGAGTCCACCGACGGCCAGGTCCTGGAGGAGGGGATCACCGAGGCCGGCTCGATGGCAAGCTTCCAGGCGGCCGGCACGTCCTACGCCACCCACGGGCTGGCGACCATCCCGTTCTACATCTTCTACTCGATGTTCGGCTTCCAGCGGACCGGCGACCAGATGTGGGCGTTCGCCGATTCTCGCGGCCGCGGCTTCCTGATGGGCGCCACGGCCGGCCGGACCACGTTGACCGGCGAAGGTCTGCAACACGACGATGGCCAGACCCAGATCCTGGCCTCGACGGTCCCCAACCTGCGCGCCTACGACCCGGCCTTTGCCTACGAGCTGGCGGCCGTCGTGCGCGACGGGATCAAGCGGATGCACGGCCCGGAACCGGAGGACGTCTTCTACTACATCACCATCTACAACGAGAACTACGCCCAGCCGGCGAAAGGTGACGTCATCGATGAGGCCATCCTGCGCGGCCTGTACCGGTTCGCCGCGGCACCCGATGTGGGGGCCGACGCC
>JBKKDW010000062.1:0-30006 GCA_046708025.1 Candidatus Limnocylindrales bacterium | reverse complement strand
ATGTTCCCGTTCCACACCTGGCTGCCCGACGCCCACACGGAGGCGCCGACCGCGGGGTCGGTCATCCTGGCCGCGGTCATGCTCAAGCTGGGTGCCTACGGGTTCATCCGCTTCGCCGTGCCGCTCTTCCCGGCAGCCGCCCAGACCTTCGCCCCGGCCATCATCGTGCTCTCGCTCATCGCGATCATCTACGGCGCGATCGTGGCCCTCGTCCAGCCCGATCTCAAGCGGCTGGTCGCCTACTCGTCGGTCAGCCACATGGGCTTCGTCACCCTGGGCGTGTTCGTGTTCACCGAGCAGGGCCTCCAGGGCGCCGTCCTGCAGATGATCAACCACGGCCTGATCACGGGGGCGCTGTTCCTGCTCGTGGGCGTGATCTACGAGCGGACCCATGACCGGACGATCGCCCGGATGGGCGGCCTGTCGGTGCGCGCCCCGGTCTACGCCGTCATCTTCGGATTCTTCGTGTTCGCGTCGGCCGGACTGCCCGGCCTGTCCGGCTTCGTGGGTGAGTTCCTGGTCCTGGTCGGAACGTTCGCGGCCAACCCGCTGGCCGCGGGCGTGGCCACCATGGCGATGATCCTGGCCGCGGGCTACCTGCTCCACATGTACGGGCGGATCGTCTTCGGCGAGCCTTCGGAGTTCCTGGCCGGGCTGGGCAAGCACCTGACCGACATCAGCCCGGTCGAGATCCTGACCCTGGCGCCGCTGGCGGGGCTCGTGGTCATTTTCGGGATCCAGCCCGGCTTGCTGCTCAACCTGTTCGGCGGAACGGTGCGCGAGACGCTCGAGGCGGTTCGACCAGCCGCACCGATCGCGGTGCCGTCGACGGTCTTCATCTCCCTGTTTGGCCTGGCCGTGCTCGGCATCCTGGCCCGCATCGGCTGGGCGATCATCCGCCCGAGCGCCGAGTCGTCCACCGGCCTTGAGCCGGACCCAGGAGCCGCCCGGTGAGCTGGCAGGATTTCCTGACGATCAGCCCGCTGGTGGCCGGCATCCTGACCGCAGCGGCAATCCTGGTCGTGGATCTCATCCGGCCCGATCGTGCAGCGATCGCGGTGGGCACGGCGTTGATCGGCCTGGCCGGCAC
The DNA here is from genome assembly GCA_046708025.1 of Candidatus Limnocylindrales bacterium. Taxonomy (GTDB): domain Bacteria; phylum Chloroflexota; class Limnocylindria; order Limnocylindrales; family CSP1-4; genus SPCO01. Next base: position 28,916 of record JBKKDW010000062.1, on the reverse strand, counting down.
GGCGGCGCTGACCCTGATCGTGGGGGCCAGCCCGGCTAGCGCGTTCGGGGGCGCCTATACCGTGGACCCGTTGACCACGTTCCTGGACATCCTGTTCGTCGCGATCATCGCCATGACCATCATGTTCGGGCCGGACTACCTCGTCCCGCGCGGCCTGCCGGTCGCCGAGTTTTCCACGATCCTCGTCTTTGCCATGACCGGGGCGATGCTGATCGCCGCCTCGACCGACCTGTTGATCCTGTTCCTGGGCCTCGAGCTGATGGTCCTGCCCGGCTACGTCCTGGCCGGCTTCCACAAGACGGACGGCTACTCGACCGAAGGCGCGATCAAGTACTTCCTGCTCGGCTCCTTCAGCTCGGCGATCTTCCTGTTCGGGTTGGCGTTCGTGTGGGGCCTGACCGGAACGACCCGGGTGGACGAGGTCGCCCGTGCCCTGGCGCAGGTCGTGGCCGGCGCCGCGCCCCTTTCGCCGGGCCTGGCCATGGGCCTCGCCTTCATGACTACCGGCGTTGCGTTCAAGATCGCGGCCGTGCCATTCCACTACTGGACGCCGGACGCCTACCAGGGCTCGCCGACCCCGATCACTGGCTACCTGTCGGTGCTGCCCAAGATCGGCGCCTTCGCCTTGATCCTGCGCCTGTTCGTCGAGGCGCTCGGGCCGCTGGCCGAGTGGTGGCTGCCGGTGATGATCGTGCTGGCGGCCACGACCATGACCCTGGGCAACCTGGTCGCGCTGACCCAGGACAACGTCAAGCGGATGCTCGCCTACAGTTCGATCGCCCACACCGGCTACATGCTGGTTGGCCTGGCCGCCTGGGCCGGCGACCCGAGCGGCCGGATCGACGGCCTGGAGGCGCTGCTCTTCTACGGCGTGGCGTATGCGTTCATGAACCTGGGGGCCTTCGCGGTGGTCGCCGCCCTCCAGAAGCGGACAGGCGTCACGTCCAGCCTGGCCACCTTTGCGGGCCTCGGTCGGCGCGAGCCGCTGCTGGGGCTGCTGATGACCCTCTTTCTGCTGTCACTGATCGGCATCCCGCCGACCGCCGGCTTCTTCGCCAAGGCCAACGTGATCATCGCGGCCGTCCAGGCTGGCGGGCCGCTGACGATCCTGGCCGTGATCGTCGTGCTGAATGCCGCGGCGGCGGCGTTCTACTACCTGCGCGTGGTCGTCTACATGTTCATGCGCGAGCCGGCCACGGAGACGCCCGTCCTGCGCCACGGGGCCCTCTTGTGGGGCGGGCTGGCGGCGGCCACGGCGCTCACGATCCTGCTGGGATTCTTCCCCTCGGCGCTGCTGGACGCCGCCGGGCAGGCGGCCCAGGCGATCGTTCCGGGCTGATCGCGGCGGGCCCGGCCAACCTGATCGTGGCTGAGCCCTAACCGCACTCGACGGGGTTCGCCTCGGGGTGGGCGTCGGCTGGGTCGGCGGCCTCCTGCGAGATAGGCTCGGCGATCACCAGGGTCTTGCCCGCCGTGCCCCTTGGTCCTTCCGACGTCTGGAGCCAGAGCTCCTCCCCCGCGGCGTTCAATGCGTCGTCGAGGTCGACCTGGTGCCGCCTGACCTCGGTGATCTCGTACAGGAAGCGCTGATCGTCACTGGTCCAGACCTCGACGACCATGCCCAGCATGGACTTGCCGTTCTGCACGAGCGAGGCCTCCAGGATCGGCAGGAACATCCCGCTCCGTGCGTGGGCGTAGAGATAGGTCGCGCGGCCCTGGCCCGGTTGCCCGAGCTCCCGGATGAACATCGCCACATCGCACCACGGGTAGGCGTTGTCGCGATCCGGTGGTGTGACGATCGGCAGATCAATCTTCAACGCGGCGATCCGGACCCGCGTCCCGACGCGATCGGCGGGAGCGCTCGGACTGGCCGACGGCGGGCCATCGGACGGCAGCGGCGGGAACGTGATCAGCGGCGTGCCGGTCGGAGACGTCGACGCCGCGGTCGAGGGTGATGGGCTCGGCAGTGGGTCGGCCGTGACCGGACTGGAGAGCGACAGCAGCCCGCCCGCCAGGAGGGCGACACCGAGGGCCGTCAGCAAGGCGGGCAGAGCGCGGATGCGGATGCGGTCCGCGAAGTCGGCCATGGGAGCGGCATCGTAGCAGCGGTCGTCGGCAGCGCCCCTCGGCCGCTGGTACTGGTACCCTCGCGCCCATGGGGCCCCGCAGCTCGATCGTCGCCGGCTTGTTGGTCGGCGTCCTCGCCGCGGTCGGGCTGATCGCCGGGGTGGTCGCCTTCGCCCCCGAGCCGGCGCCGCCCAGCCCGCCGCCACCTTCGATTGCTGTCGCGTCGGCCAGCCCAACCGCGGCGGTCGCCAGCGCGACGCCGGACCCCAGCGCGACGCCGGAGCCGCCGACCAGCGGCTCGTCGCTCTTCCATGTCGGCGAGCCGGCGCCAATCCTGATCGTGCCCCAGGTCGGCGGCGGAACCATCGACCTTGCCGCGCTGCGCGGCAAGCCGGTCTGGGTCAACTTCATGGCAACCTGGTGCCCGCCTTGCCAGGACGAGCTCCCGTTGATGAACGGCTTTGCCGCGCGCTATTCCGAGCAGGACCTGGTGGTTCTCGCGATCGACGTGGAGGAGGAGGAAGGCGTGGTCGCAGTCTTCGCCGAGCGCCTCGGCGCGACATTCCCGCTCGGGCTGGATATCGACGGTCGGGTCGCCGAGCGATGGGGTGCACTCGCCCTGCCGGTCCACTTCTGGATCGATGCGGCCGGGATCGTGCGTGACGGCTCGCTGGGCGGAATCGGGCCGGACATCATGGCCCGCGGCCTGGAGTCGATCCTGCCGGGGGTGGACGTCACGCCTTGACCGCGACGCGGTGCCAGCGGCCGGGTCCCGCGGACCCAATCGGACTCACCCGCCTCCTGGCCATCCCGGGTCGGCTGCTCGTCGTCTCCGACTTCGACGGCACCCTGGCCGAGGGCTCCCCCGATCCGGCGGCCACCACGATCGTGCCGCTGGCTCGGGTCGCCCTGCGCCGGTTGGCCACCATCGCCGGGGCGCGCCCGGAGCGCCTCGCCGTCGCGCTGTTGACCGGTCGCACCGCGACGGATGCAGCCGCTCGCGTGCGGGTCGGGGGCATCCGCTACCTTGGCGACCACGGTCTGCAGTCCGGCACCCTGCCGCGCCGGGCCCGGGCGGAACGGTTGATCACGGCGATCCAACCCGGGCACGACGCCTCGCTCGAGCCCGCGGAGCAGCTTGCCTCGCGCGTCCCGGAAGTCCTGGGTCAGCCGGACTGGCTGTTCGTCGAGCGCAAGGGCCCGTCGGTCGCCTTCCACGTCCGGCAGGCGGAGGATCGATCAGCCGCCCGGACAGCCGTAGCGGCGGCGATCGAGACGGTCTCGGGTGAGCTGCCCGAGCATGACCTCGCCCACTACCGCGGGCGCCTGGTCGTCGATCTGCGGCCGCGCAGCGCCGGCGGCAAGCGCGACGCACTCGAGCGCCTCGTGGCCGAGCTCCGGCCGTCGATCGTGATCGCATTCGGCGACGACAGCAGTGATGCCGACGCGTTTGCCGCCCTGCGTGAGGCGCGCGAGCAGGGCCAGCTTGCCGGGATCGCGGTCGGCGTCATCGGTCCGCACGGCATGCCTGACGAGGTCCGCGCGGCGGCTGATGCCTTCCTGGCCACGCCGTTCGAGGCCGCGCGACAGCTCGCCTCGCTCGCCCGAGCGCTGGCGCGCGAGACCGTTGACGCATCACTGCGTCCAGCCGGCTAGATCCAGTCGATCCGGCGCAGGGCGAAGGCCGCGGCCGCGGCAAGCGCGATGGTGATCGCCGTGATCGCCCAGAAGCCGAGCCCCTCCTCGCCGGCGAGGGCGGGCGTCGCCTGGCTCATCCCGAAGATTCCGCCCACCGCGCCGATGCCCGCCACGATGAAGGTCACGCCGGTCAGCCGCTTCATGATCACAGACAGGTTGTTGTTGACCTGGGTCAGGTAGACGTCGAGCGTCGCCGAGGCCAGCTCCCGGTAGTTGTCGAGTTCGTCGGTCAGTCGGATGACGTGGTCGTAAATGTCGCGAAAGTAGACGAGCTCCTCGGCGTCGATCATCGCCACGTCGCGGTTGGTCAGCTGGTTGAACACCTCCCGCACCGGGCTGATCGCCCGGCGCACCTCGATCAGCTCGCGCTTCAGCCGGAAGAGCCGCTCGACCGTATCGCGATTGGCGGTGCGCACGACTTCGTCCTGGACCTCGTCGATCGCATCACCAAGGCGATCGGCGAACGGGAAGTAGCTGTCGACGATGTCGTCGGCCAGCGCCCAGAGCAGGTGATCCGGTCCGTGGCGCAGGACGGGCGCGACGCCCGAGCGCAGGTGGCGGGTCATCCGTGGATCCCAGCCGGCGTCGTGGACGGTGAGCAGGAACCCCGGCCCGAGCACGAAGTCGAGCTCGGACGCGCTCACTCGCTGGCCATAGGTCAGGTTGAACAGGACGACCTGGATGACGCCATCGGTCGTCTCGATCTTGGCCCGCTGATTGCCCTCCAGGACGTCCTCGACGATCAGCGGGTGCAGGTTCAGCGCGACACCCACCCGCAGGGCCAGGTCCTGGGTCGGCGAGGTCAGATCGACCCAGACGGCCGCGTCCGGTTGGCGAAGCAGCTCCGACAACTCGGCCAGGGCGGCATCGCCGACGGTCTCGCGGAGCGTCCCGTCCTCCATGGCGACCACCCGGATCGCACCCGGCCGGGCCGTGCTCGGCCGGATCGCGCGTGGCTCAGAGGGCGAAGCCGGGTTCTGGTGGGTCGATGACATCGGCGCCAGGTCCTCCGGTGGTGGTCGGGCCGTGGGCCAGCATACCCGTCCGAGAACCGGCGCGACCACCCAGGGCGAGCGACGGTGGCACGGCGATGGCGGTCACGACCGCCGCGACAACGAACAGACCGACCATGATCCCGGCCGCCTCGCGCGAAGCCCATTCCTCCAGCGCCTGCACGACAAAGGGGTCGCGCAACGGGCGGTCGCGCAACGCTTCCGGGATGAACTGAAGGTAGGCGCCCGGCGTCGCATAGACCTCCCGGGCGAGCCGATCGATGGTCGTTGATCCATACGCCGTCAGGATCGCCAGGCCAACCGCCATCCCGATCATCCGGGCCACGGTGACGACCGCCGAGGCGATCCCGAACGCGCGCCGGCCGGCGGCCTCGACCGCGGCCGTGGAGCGCGGGGTGACCGTCAGTCCGAAGCCGAAGCCGTAGCCGCCGAGCGCGAGGGCGACGGTCCCGATCTCCACGCCAGCGTCCCACGACGCCATGGCCAGGAGTGCGACGACGCTGATGCCGAGGCCAGCGAGGGTCACGATTCGCAGGGACAGGACGCGCACGATGAAGCCCGAGGCCAGGGCGCCGAGGGCGGTCGCACCAGCCAGCGCCCCGAGCGCGAGGCGCTGCTCATCGGGGCCGCCATAGACGACTCGATCGACGAAGACCGCGCCGCCGATGATCGCGGTCGCGAATCCGTAGCCGGTCAGCAGCGATACGAGCGCGGCCGAGCTGAAGGGCACGCTCCGGAAGAGGCGCGGATCGAGGAACGGATCGTGGACGCGCAGGCCGCGCACGACCGTGACCAGGCTGGCGACGGCGGCCAGCGCCAGCAGGCCGGCGGTCAGCGCGACCGGGTCTGCGTCTGTCCCGGCAATCTCCTGCGTCCCGATGAGCGTCAGCCCGACCAGCCCGGCCACGAGGGCCAGCCCGAACCAGGCCGCCCCGACGACGTCGACCCGTCCGGCCCGCCGCGGCGTCTCCCAGCCGGGTGAGGCTGCCCAGGCCAGGACCAGGGCGACGAGCCCGAGCGGGATGTTGAGGTAGAAGACCCAGCGCCAGGCCGGAGCGAGCACGCCCGACAGCAGGCTCGTCTCGCTGGCTGTCGCCAGCGCTCCGCCAGTGTGGATCGTGCCCAGGATAGCGGCGCCGGCCACGGGCCCTGCGGCCATCCCCAGGAAGGTCAGGGCCCCGACGGCGCCGAGTGCCCGCGGGCGGGCCGCTCCACCGAACAGGTGCGACGCGGCCGCCGTCCCAACGGGCACGAGCACACCCCCACCAGCCGCCTGGATCAGCCGTGCACCGATCAACTGGTCGAGATCCTGGGCGGCGCCGGCCAGGGCGGAGCCCACGATGAACACCACGAGAGCAGCGCTGAACAGCCGTCGCGTACCCCACAGGTCGGCCAGCCGTCCGGCCAGCGGCATCGTCACGATGTAGATCAGCAGGTAGCCGTTGATGATCCAGCTGGCCTTGCGCAGCTCGACCCAGGCCGATGCGCCGGTCGGGTCGGCCAGATCGGCCAGGATGGACGGCAGGGCGACCGCCGTGATCACCAGCTCCAGGCCGGCCAGGAACGCCCCCGTCCCGAAGACGGCCAGCAGGACGATGGCCGAACGACGGTTCATCCCGGGAGTGTAGGGTGGCCGGCCGCATGCGGTCCGGCGACCGAGCGTGTTTGACACACTCGCGCCGCGCGCCTTAGCATCTGCGTCGATTACATAAACCGTGGTTGATGCAACCACGGTGGAGCGGAGTACCCACCCTGTCCCCTTCGCCCGCCCGAATCCGGACGACTATCGCCGCGGCCGTCGCCCAACCCGAGGACCTGCGCCAGCTGCGCGCCTTCCACAAGGCGCTGGCCGACGTCAACCGCCTTCGGATCGTGCGGCGCCTGGCTGCCAGCGAGGCGACCGTCGCCCAGCTGACCGCGCACGTGGCGCTCTCGCAGCCGCTCGTTTCGTGGCACCTCGGCCGACTTCGTGCCGCCGGTGTGGTGGAGACCCGCCGCAACGGGCGCGAGACGGTCTGTCGATTGCGCGGCGAGGCCTTCGCCGAGTTCGCTGCGCGCGAGCGCGCCATCCTGGGCTTCGCGAGCTAGACGATGACGATCTCGAACGACTCCCGGGCCCGCTTCAAGCGGGTCTTCGAGCCGATCGCCCTCGGCATGGGCCGGCTGGGTCTCACCCCGGACGCGCTGACCCTCATGGGGTTCGCGATCACCGTCGTCGGTGCCGGCCTCATCTCCCAGCAGCTCTGGCTGGGCGGTGGTGTCGTGATCCTGTTCGGCGGTGTCTTCGACATGTTCGACGGCACGCTGGCTCGCGCAACGGGCAGGGCCAGCCCGCTCGGCGCCTTCATGGACTCGGTCTTCGACCGAGCCGGCGAGGCGATGGTCTACCTGGGCATTGTGGTCGGCGCCGTCAGCGCGGGCTCCGATGCGGCGGCCATCGTCGCCGCGGCGGCCAAGGGCGCCGCCTTCATGGTGAGCTATGCGCGGGCCAAGTCGGAGGGGCTCGGCTTCACCGCCGAAAGCGGCATGGCCGCGATCGGGATCATGCCCCGCGAGGTTCGACTGGTCATCCTGAGCCTCGGCCTGATCGTCGCCGGACTGATCGGCCCGAGCCCGTACCTTCTCATCGCCCTGGCGATCATCGCCATCGGCGCGACCGTCACCGTCATCCAGCGGATCCTCCACGTCCGCAGCCAGGCGACTCGGCTAGGCACCCGGACGAAGTAGCAGCACGGAGAACGACGTGAGCAAGAACGGCAGCAACGGGAAGTCCAGCGCGACTCCCAGCAACACCTGGGCCGGCGCTGGACGTCGCAAGGACGGCAAGGTCCGGGTCGCGATCGTCGGCGTCGGGAACTGTGCCAGCAGCCTGGTCCAGGGCCGCTACTACTACGAGGACGCCAAGGCGGGCGACTTCGTCCCGGGCTTGATGCACGTCGACCTGGGCGGCTACCACGTCCGCGACATCGAGATCGTGGCCGCCTTCGACATCGACAAGAACAAGGTTGGGCTGGACCTCGCCGAGGCGATCTACACCAAGCCCAACAACACCTATGTCTTCCACCAGGTCGGCCCCACTGGGGTCATGGTCGAGCGCGGGATGACCCACGACGGCCTGGGCAAGTACCTGAGCCAGATCATTCAGAAAGCGCCAGGGCCGACGGCCGACATCGTAGGCATCCTGCGGGAGCGCGAGGTCGACGTCATGGTCTCGTACCTGCCGGTCGGCTCGGAGGAGGCCACCAAGTGGTACGTCGAGCAGGCCCTCCGCGCCGGCGTCGGCTTCATCAACGCCATTCCGGTCTTCATCGGACGCGAGCCGTACTGGCAGCGCCGCTTCGCCGAGGCCGGTCTGCCGGTCATCGGTGACGACATCAAGAGCCAGGTCGGCGCCACGATCAGCCACCGCGTCCTGACCCGCCTGTTCATGGACCGCGGGGTGCGCCTGGACCGGACCTACCAGCTCAACTTTGGCGGCAATACCGACTTCCTGAACATGCTCGAGCGCGAGCGCCTGGAGTCCAAGAAGATCAGCAAGACGAACGCGGTCACCTCCATGCTCGACTACGACATGGATCCCGACGACGTCCATGTCGGTCCGAGCGACCACGTGCCCTGGCTCAAGGACCGCAAGTGGTGCTATATCCGGATGGAGGGCACGACCTTTGGCGATGTGCCGCTCAACGTGGAGCTCAAGCTCGAGGTCTGGGACAGCCCTAACAGCGCCGGCGTCATCACTGACGCCATCCGTTGCCTGAAGCTCGGCCTGGATCGCGGCCTGACGGGAACGCTGGTCGCACCGTCGAGCTACTTCATGAAGAGCCCGCCGCAGCAGATCCACGACGACATCGCATTCAATCGGGTCGAAGCCTTCATTCGGGGCGAGGACGACGAGACCCTCGTCGGGACCGAAACCCCGGCCAAACGGGCGCTCAAGCGGATGGCGGGCGCCAGGGCCAGGGTGGCCGCCGCGGCCCGGTGACCTCGCCAGGCCAGCAGCTCGATGCGCCGCATCGGCGCAGCAGGACCAGTTCGCGGGTCGTCGAACGGGCCGCCGTCACCGTCTACCGGGCGACGACCTGGCTCCTCGGCGTCCTGCCGGCCGAGCCTGCCCGGACGGTGATCGGGCGCCTGGCCCAGGCCTCCTATCTGGCCTGGCCGACCAAGCGGCGCTGGTCGAACCAGAACTTCGGGCATGTCCTTGGCCTGGCCCCGGACGACCGCCGGGTACGGCGGCTGGCGCTGCGCGCCTATCGCGAGTACGGGCGCTATATAGTCGAGTTGATGCGCCTGCCGACGCTCGCGCCCGACCAGGTCAGCCTGCTGGTGAGCGATCAGGAGGCAGACGAGATCAGGCGGATCTGGCGGGGCGCACGGGGTGGCGGGCTCATCCTGGCGGTCGGCCACGTCGGCAATAACGAGGCGGTCGCCGTCAGCGTCGCCCATCATGGCCTGCCGATCAGTGTCGTCGCCGACGACACGTCCTTTCCCGAGCTATACGACCTGCTTCGACGCCAGCGCGAAGAGTGGGGCGTGCGCATGATCGCCTGGCGCAGCCTGCGCGAGATCTACGGGGTCCTGAAGCGACGCGAGGTGCTGGCGCTGCTGATTGATTGGGGCTACCGCAGCGACGGCATACCGGTCCGCATGTTCGGCGCCTGGACGACCATGCCGGCAGGACCGGCGACGCTCGCCGCCAGGAGCGGCTCGCGCATCCTGCCGATATCGATCCGCCGAACCGCGGCCGGCGAGTTCGAGGTCTCGTGGGGGCCACCGATTGACGTTCTGCCCGACGATCCGGCCGAGCTCCAGCGCGCCAGCCAGGCGATGGCCGACGCGCTGGCCGCCACGATCGGCGCCGCGCCCGAGCAGTGGTACAGCTTCAAGCCGATCTGGCCGGCGAGCGCGGCTGAGGCGGCCGATCTGGAGCGACGCGCCGGGGTGATGCTGGCGAGCCGACCGGATCCGGGTCCCGGACGGAACCTGCCACGCGATGAAGCCGACGCGGCGGGGGACCGGGCCGCCGGATGACCATCCGAACGCGCGGCCTGATCGCCGCCTCCTGGCTCGCCTGCCGACTGCCTGAAGGGCCACTCACGAAGCTGGCCGATTTCGCCGGCAATGCCTGGTGTCGGCTCGCGCCGCGGCGCGCGGCCCAGGCCAGGCGCAACCTTGGCCGGGTCTGCCGGGCGCTCGAGGCCGACGGGCGCGGGACGGCGGCAGCGCGAGCCGCGGCCTCCGACCCACAAGCCCTCGAGCAACTGGTCCGTGCCGCATTCCGCCACCATGCCCGGTACTACCTCGAAGTCGCCCGTACGCCGGCGGTGCGCCGTGAGGACCTTGCTGAGCGGCTCGTGATTGACACACCGGAGGCCGTCGCCGAGGCGTTCGGCAGCAAACGGGCGGTCATCTTCGTCGGGCTCCACTTCGGCGCCATCGAGCTTCCGGCGCTCTACCTTGCGGCCAGGGTTGGGGCGGCCGTGGCCCCCATGGAAACCGTGGACGACCCCGGGCTTCAGGACTACTTCGTGCGGACCCGCGGCGCAGCCGGGGTGCGCATCGTGGGCCTGCGCGAGGCGCGCCGCGAGCTCCTCGCTGCCCTCGGACAGGGAACCTCGGTCGGGCTGGTCGGCGATCGCGATCTGACCGGGGGGGGCCTGCCGATTGAGCTGTTCGGCGCGCCGGCCAACCTGCCTCTCGGGCCGGCGCTGCTGGCGGTCGAGAGCGGGGCGCCGCTGTACGTGGTCGGCGTACGCAGGACGCGCACCGTCGGTCGCTACCAGGCCCGGCTCGAAGCCGTCGCCGTGCCGGCCGAAGGGTCGCGGCGCGATCGGATCATCGCCGCCACGACTGCCCTGGCGGCCGCCTTCGAGCGAGTCGTGGCCGTCGCGCCGGAGCAGTGGTGGGCGGCCTTCTTCCCGATCTGGCCGGATCTCGAGATGGAGGCAGCGGCATGAACGAGATGCGCGGCGAAGCAAGCGCGCGGCGGGGGCGGGCGGACCTGCACATCCATACCGTGGCCAGCGACGGGACCGCCACGGTCGAGGCGCTCCTGGATCACGTCGAGCGGAACACCGACCTGGACGTGTTCGCGATCACCGACCACGAACGGATCGATGCGGCCGTGGCCGGCCGGGCGATGGCCACCGACCGAGGCCTGCGGGCCGAGGTGATCGTCGGCGAGGAGGTGACCACGCTGGGCGGTCACCTGCTCGCCCTGTTCATCGAACGGCCGATCCGGCCGTACCGCTCGCTGCGCTCGACGATCGTGGCCATCCACGACGCCGGCGGCCTGGCCATCCCGGCCCACCCGCTCGTACCCTACCCGCTGTGCGCCCAGGGCTGGGTGCTGCGCCGGCTGCTCGACGATTCCGACCCGGCCGTCCACCCCGACGCGATCGAGACGTTCAATCCGACGACCCTCGGCAAACCCTGGCATGCCCGGGTCACCCGGTTCGCCGACGAGCACGGCCTGGCCCATGTCGGCAACAGCGACGCCCATGCCCTGGCGGCGGTTGCGACCGGCTGGACGACCTTCCCGGGTCACGCCGGGACCGATCTCCGGCGTGCCATCGAGGCTTGCGCAACAGAGCATGGCGGCACCTTCCATCCGACGGTCGACCAGCTTGGCACCTTCAGCCAGCAGCTGCGCAAGCGCAGCCGCGACGCGCGCGACGAGGTGGGCGGACGCATCCGCCGCGACGGCACGGGACGCGATCACGGCTATCCGGGTGGCCGTCTGCGGCCGCCCCGCTTCGAACCGGCCACACGCCCGGCCGCGGGGTCCGATCCCGACGAAGGCAGCCGACGTTGAAGATCGGCCTCGTCTGTCCCTACATCTACCCGGAATCGGGCGGCGTCGCCCAGCACGTGCGGTTCCTGTACGAGAACCTCCGCCAGCGCGGCCACGACGTGCGGATCATCACCGCAAGTCACGGGCCGCAGCGCGCCTCGGAGGGCGACATCCTGCGCATCGGGGTCGGCTTCAGCATGCCCACCAACGGCTCCGTCGGGACGCTCACCTTCTCGCCGCGCTATCTCGGCCAGGTCCGCGAACTGCTCAGCCGCGAGCGGTTCGACCTGCTCCACTTCCACGAGCCGTTCGTACCGTTCCTGTCGCTCTTCCTGCTGCGCGAGTCGCGCAGCGTGAACGTGGCGACGTTCCACGCCTACGCCGGCCTGTCCCCATCGTACGAGTTCGGCAGCCGGGTCCTGCGCGGCCACGCCGCGCGCCTGCACGGCCGGATCGCGGTCAGTGCGGCCGCACGCCACTTCATCGATCGCTTCTTTCCGGGCGACTACAAGGTGATCCCCAACGGCGTCGACGTGCCGCGCTTCGCGGGCGCGGTCCCGATCGCGCGCTGGCAGGACGGCGTGCCCAACGTCCTGTTCGTGGGCCGGCTCGAGCCGCGCAAGGGCGTGCTGGATCTGCTCAAGGCCCACCGCATCCTGCGCAAGACCGGTTCGGGCAACCGCCTGCTGATCGTTGGATCGGGGCCCCAGGAGCGCGAGGCGCGGCGCTACGTCGCGACGCGCGGGCTACAGGCCGTGGAGTTCCTCGGTCGGGTCTCGGACCGGGAGAAGGCCCAGCTGTTCCGAACCGTCGAGGTGTTCGCCTCGCCGGCGACCGGCGGTGAGTCGTTCGGGATCGTCCTCCTGGAGGCGATGGCGGCCGGGGCACCGATCGTGGCCTCGGACATCCACGGCTACAAGGGCGTGGTCCGACGCGGTCGCGAGGGACTCCTGGTCCCGCCCCACGAACCCAAGGAGCTGGCCAAGGCAATCGCCCGGCTGCTCGGCGATCCGGCCCTGCGCGACGAGGTGAGCGCAGCGGGCCGCCTGCGCGCCGAAGCGTTCAGCTGGCCGCGGGTCGCGGCCAGAGTGGAGGACTACTATGGATTCGTCATCCGGCGCCTGGCTGCCAGCGGTTCGCTGCCGGTCGACTTCCGGGCACCGCTGCCTCAGGCGCCGCCGATCCGGGCGAGGCCGTCCCCGTCGTCGGCTGCGGCGGTCGACTCGTCCGTGACGGAGGCTTCGGCCAGCGCCAGCCGCCAGACCGAGGCGGAGTAGGCCACCACCAGGCAGGTCACGGCCAGGGCGCCGAGCAGGATCGCCAGGGTGGAGGTCAGGAGCGGCACCGCCGCGCTGCGATCGAGCGTGCTGACCGGGAACTGGAACGCATACAGGTAGGTTGGCAGGATTCCCTGGTAGGCGTTGACGATCGCGGCCGGCAGCGGCAGGGCGGCGATATTCGGGTAGAGCATGGCGAACCAGGCGACCGCGGCGACGATGAACCCGCGGGCGAAGCGCCGCGGATCGGTCGCGCCGATCACCTGGAGGGCCGCCCAGCCAAGGGGCAGGCCAACCACGACCGCGATCGGCTCCACCGGGATGCCGGCCTGGGTCAGGATCGCCGTGTCCGGCAGGAGCGACGCGACGACCAGGGCGCCGGCGACCGCCAGGCCAGAACCCAGCAGCGAGCCCAGGGCAGCCATCCGGTCACCCCGGGCGGAGACCCGCGCCGAGCGGCCATCGAGATCGAGCAGGCGCACCAGGATGACCAGCAGTCCCACGCCAACAACCATGGCCAGGGCCCCGGAGCGGGCGGTCAGCACGAACTGCGGGATGATCGCGGGGCAGGCCTGCGAGCCTGGGTTGACCGACAGGACGCCGACGAAGCCGCACAACGGCCGGGACAGGACCCACAGGATCGCCGGGCTGACGATGGCAACGGCGGCCGCCACTCGAGCCAGTTGCCAGGTCCGGCGCGACGGGCCGTGCCACAACTCGGCCACGAAGTAGGCCAGGCCCAGGACCACGAACGGCAGGGCCGTGTAGTAGTGGTACTGGAACGAGGCCCGATCGATCCGCGCCCACGACAGCCACTGGGCGGCGAAACCGATCGCGATCAGGGCGAGGGCGAGGCTCCGGCGCTTGAAGGCCATGAGCGCCGCGAACGCCATGGCCGGCATGCCCAGCCACCAGATCACCAGGTTGCCGGCGTGATAGACGGACGCCGAGGTGCCGCCGCCCAGTCCCTCCTGGTAGAACCAGACCGGCTTGAGGTCCATCGGCCAGGCCCACCACGGGGAGGACGCGGGGTGGGCCGAGGTCAGACCGTTGTGGTAGCGGTACATCTGGCCGGTCAGGTCGAGCAGGGTCTGGCCGGAGTGGCCGGCGGGCCAGCCGGCCACGATCTGGTGGCCGTCGAGCATCGCCCAAGGGAGATACGCGGCCACGTACACGACGACGGGCAGCGCGACCAGGCAGACGGCCGCCCAGGCGACCGGCAGGCCTCGGCCCGAACCTGGCCGGAGCCAGCCGCTTGGCGCAGGAGCGGGCGCCTCCAGCAGATGGGCGGGGTCATCCACGGCGGGCACTCCGGTCAGGGGCCCGAAACCGACTCCACCGGCCAGCCGGAAGGCCGCGACAACCGCGAGCGAGCCGAGTCCCAGCGCGACGGCCAGGTGCAGCGGAGTGACCTCGAACCCGCCCACGGCGATCGGGGCCTCCAGGAGCCCCAGCCCGAGCGCCCCGAAGAAGACGGCCAGGCCGGCCGTGGCGGGAGCGATCGCAGCGAACCGCAGTTCCTCATCCGTCCAGGCGATCGGGTGCAGGACGCTGGTCACGACTGCCACCAGGGTCAGCCCGACCATGATCAGCAGGAAGGCCAGGTTCCCGAAGCCGGAGCCCGCGGGCACGCTGATGGCGACGTAGCCGAGAACCGAGCTGATCGCGATGAGCCCCAGGATGGCAACCACCCGACCCAGGGCACTGCGCGCGAGGATCAGCAGGAGCAGCGCCCCGATCGCGTACGCGGCGACCCACTTGCTGGCCAGGGCCAGGCCCAGCAGCAGCCCGATCGCGGGCATGCCCAGCCAGAACGCGAGGCGGCCGCGCCACCAGCCCGTCCAGATCGCCGCAAAGACCGTGTAGGCCGCGACCATGAACAGGCCGACGTAGACATCGTTCATGCCGATTCGCGCCTGCACGAAGAACATGCCGTCGATCAGCACGAACAGCCCGGCGAGCCCGGCGACTAGGCGGCGGCGAAACAGGATTCGGGCCAGCAGGAAGAGGAGGCCGGCCGTCAGCGCACCGGCGATGACGCCCGGCAGGCGCCAGGCGAAGGCATGCCCCCCGATCCCGATCTCCGCCGTGAGACCCGCGCCGTCGAAGACGAGGAGCTGCTGGCGATCCTCCGATGGGTAGGCCGGCTCGATGTCGGCCGTCCAGGCTACCGGCCGGAAATCAGCGGGCAGGCGGGCGTCCGCGTAGACCGCGTTGGCATGCGGCTCGACGACGTAGACGGTCCAGCGATCGCCGTCCGAACCGGTCGAGCCCGGGACCCGGCCGAGGATGTGGACCTGCTGGCTCGCTTCGTCGAACACGATCCGACTGCCGGCAGCCGGCAGCGGATGGCTGCCGAGGTCGACCGGCCCGTCCCTGGCCCGGTCGCCGGCGATCGCGATGACGGCGTAGACCGGGTCGCCAGGATCGCCGGCGGTCGCATACAACTTCGTGTCGTCGAGTCCGGTCACGATGGCCAGCCCGTGAGCCCCGCCAGCGAGAGCCAGGCTGTTCACGATGGAGACGCGCGCCGGGTCGATGAACGTCACGCCGTCGGCCGTAGCCGCGGCGACCCGGGCCACGTCCCCGATCGCGATGCCCGCCAGTGAGCCATCGGCAATCGCGCCGTTGAGCGCGGCCCGGACATCGTCCTTGCCCGGGTCGCCCAGGACGACCGTCGGCCCGGCCAACGGGTCGGTGAGCTTCGCCTCGTAGTCCTCGGCCGCGCCGCCGAGCAGCTCGACCAGCCTGGCCGCGACGGCGGTCGGGTCGGTCACGTCGGCGATCGTGGCCACCAGCGCCGGGCTCGATCCACCCGGCGCCAGGTCGGCGATGGCCGGCAGTTCGAGGCTCGCGCTGACCGACCCGGTCGTGTTGTCCACGGCGCTCAGTCGATCGGCGGAGGCCACGATGACGGTCAGTCCGTCGTCCGCGACCAGGAGCCGCTCGACCGGATGATCCACTATCGCGAGAGCTACGGGTTGTGGACCGGACTCGATGCCGGCGGCGCCGAGGGTCGTCGCGTCCAGGGTCGCCACGCGTCCATCACCAAAGCCCAGGACGAGCCGATTGGCGACCCGGTCGAAGGTCAGGGCGTTCGCGCCGTCAGCCTGGACCACCGACACCAGGGTGCGGGTCCGAAGGTCGTACGTCCGCACCTCGCTTCCGGTCGCGACATGGAGTCGCTCGCCGGCTCGACCACTGGGCGCGGCCGGGTCGACCCGACGGGGCTCGATGACCGCGGCTCGGACGCTGGCGCCGAGCTCGCTCGTGGCGCGGACCTCATCACCGCCCCACACGACGAGACCGGCGGCCATCGCGTACTTGGCCAGGTGCGGATGGGTCCATTCGTAGATGTCGTGATCGAGGTCATAGCGCCAGTCCTGCAGGAACTCGGTCGCGGTCCGGGCGTGATAGACCTCGTCGAAGTGCATCTGGTACGGCTCGGCGAGCCGGAACGTACGCAGGGCCAGGCTGGCCAGGACGAGGACGACGACGAGGAACAGGTCGAGGCGATCGAGGCGTCCGCCGCGCTCCGCGACAAGGAGTGCGCTTCGATCCGGCCGAATCGAACCCGCGCCGAAGCGCGATCGAAGCCAACCCAGGGAGCCCAGCTCGGTGAACGTCGCGCGCGGGCGCCAGGTGGGGAGACGTACGTAGGCCCGGGTGACCGGGGGGGCAGCCGCCGGAGTGACCCGAAGCGCTGGTTCGGGCGCCGGCGAAGCCGACTCGCGCTCCGGTTCGCGCTCCGATTCAGGCCCCGGTTCCAGTTCGGGCGGGTCCGGCAGCGCCTCGGGGGTGGGTTCGATCGCAGGAGCGTCGCGCCGCAACTGGAGGAGCACCCACAGGAAGGCGACGCCGTTGACGATGGCGATTGCCGTGACGCCGGCCTGGGAGTGGATCGCCCCGCCGATCCCGAGCCAGTCAATGATCGACGGGTTGTCCGGATAGAGCGTCGTCAACACGACGTACATGTTGGCGAACATGGCCGCGGACAGCGCGACGTACGCCGGTCGCCAACGGCTGGATACCGCGGCCAGGATCACACCGAGCGCAAAGAACGGGTAGACGTAGCGCTCGTGAACCCTCGTTGGCACGACAAAGAAAGCCAGGGCGAGTGCCGCCAATCCCACCAGCAATGTGAGCCTGTCCGGTCGGCGGGCGACGATCGACAGGATCAGCACGATGGTGCCCACCAGCAGCACCGTCCCGACGACAATGGCCGGGACAGGACCAAACGTTGCGTGGCCCCAGGTGCACGGCGAGTTGGCGATCGTGGCGGCAGGCGCGTCGCAGACCCAGCGGACCTCCCCGCCAGCGTTGGCAAGGCTGAGTCCCTGGTCGGATGGCATCAGGGCCCACGGGTTGTACGCGTTGACGGTCAGATACGGGTAGCCGCCGGCGGCCACGGCTACCTGCCGCAGCAACCCGGACTTGATGAACGGCGCCTCCGCGCTGAACTCGACCACTGACAGGCCGAACGGCAGGCAAAGGAGGACGGCGGTGAGGAACCCGGTCAACCCGGTCGTGAGAATCCGAGCCCGCCGGCCGGTTCGAGCGGGATCGCCGCCGCCGCCAGCCGGCCAGAGAGCCCGCCGGATCGTCACCACGGCAACGAGGGGGATCAGGATGCCCAGCTGTGGCTTGATGATCGCCGCGACCACGGCCCAGATGGCGGCCCGTTCCGGACGATCGCGCCACAGCTCGCGCAGGCCGAGCAGCATGAACACGACGCCAACGGAGTCGACCTGGCCCCAGACCACGCTGTCGAACCAGCTGATCGGGTTGAGGACTGCGACCAGGGCGCCGGCGAGCGCCACCCGGCGTCGGCCGCCAAGCTCCAGGATCATCGAGTGAACGAGCCACCCGATCGCAAGGTCGGCCAGGATCGGCAGCACCTTGAGATCGAAATCGGTCAGCAACGGCAAGGTCTCGGGCCACGTCTGGGCCTGGAGCACCGTCACCAGCCAGCCGACGAACCACAGGCCGTACAGGTAGCCCGGCGTGTAGTCGTGGAAGAAGTCGCGCTGGTAGAAGCCGAGCGGGCCCTGGGCGACAAGGTTCGACTCCCAGAACCGGAAGGCGCTCAGGTCGGTCGCGAAGCCGGAACCGGGCAGCAGGTGTGCGATGATGAGGCGGAGGGCGAGCCCGAGGCCGAGGACCACCAGCACCGCGCCGACGGTCCCCCGCGTCCCGGTCGTCGACGACGGCGCTCCAGGGCCCCGCTCGGTCCCACCCGAAGCGGGGCCAATCACCGGGAACGGCTCCTGCACGAGCGTGGAAGGTGGATCGGAGCGTAGCACAGGGCCAACCCCCGGACCCGCGCACGGCGCGCCGGATGCCGCGCTGGTTGCCGACACTGGCGGGGCTGGTCATCGCCCTGGTCGCCCTGGCGATCTACTCGGCCAGCCGGGTGGACCGCTACTACGACCACTTCGTGTGGCAGGCCGCGGCCTTCCTGGAGGGCCAGGCCGCGATCCGCCACCCAGTCGAGGGGATCGCCGGCGTCTCGGGCAATTCGTACTTCCAGGACGTGCTTCCGATCGCGACATCGGACGGGGTGCCACGCGGGTTGTTGCCGTTCCCACCCCTGCCCGCCCTGGTCCTGCTCCCGTTCGTCGCGCTGTGGGGCCTTGCCACCGATGACCAGGCGATCTTCACCGTCCTGGCCGCCCTGGACGTGGCCATCTGCTGGTGGGTCCTTGGGCGGCTTCGGATCAGGCCGGTCGTCCGTGCAGGTGGGACCGTGTTCCTGGCCATCGGGACGGTCTTCTGGTACACCGCCCAGGTCACCACGACCTGGTATCAGGCCCACATCGTGGCGGTGGGATTGACCCTGCTGGCGATCGGCATCGCCATCGGGGCGGACCCGGAGGCCGACAACAGCGATCGTCGCGCCCGACTGCCCGCCGTGGACCCCCGCCAGTTCGCCGCCGGCCTGCTGTTCAGCCTCGCCTGCACGGCGCGGTTGAGCGTCGTCTTCGGTGCTCCGTTCTTCGCTTTCGTGGGCGCCGGCGGTAACTGGCGCCGGCGCAGCTGGTCGGCTGGGCTCGGTGCGGCCCTGCCGATCGGCGCGCTGGTCGCCTACAACCTGGTCACCACCGGGCAGGCCTTCCATCCCGCCTACGACTACCTGTACGCACTCGAGGCCAACGGCTACCCGACCCTCGGTTACAACCCGGAGTGGGCGGTGGAGGACCTGCGCTACATCCCGCAGAACCTCGGGATCGCGTGGTTCGGGCTGCCTGATGTCCTACCGACGGCGCTGCCCGACAGCCTCGCTGTGCAGCCCAGCCTCGTGTGCACGGAACCCGGCGCCGTGCGCGGGCTGTTCGACCCAGCCTGCCCGTTGATCGTGCCGCGCGACATCGGGATGAGCGTCATCCTGACCAGCCCGGCGTACCTCCTGGCCATCCCGGCCGTGCGTCGTTACGGACGGAGCCGGCTGGTCACGGGCGCGCTGCTGGCGATCGCGGCCATCTCCCTGATCAACCTGATGCACTTCAGCCAGGGCTGGGTCCAATTCGGGTACCGGTTCAGCAACGATGTCGCACCGTTCGCGCTGGTTCTCGTCGCGCTCGGCACCGAACGCCTCGCCCGGCGCTACCCGTGGGGACTGCCACTGGCGGCGGCCCTGCTCATCGTCTCGATCGCGATCCACCTGTGGGGCGTGGTCTGGGGCCGTCTCCTCGGGTGGTGAGGACGCCGCTATGGTAGGCCGAGCGCGTCGAGGGCCGGCGCCCGTCCGGACTGGAGATGTCACCAGCGTGATCGATGCGGACTTCGAGCGGCAGCCGGTCTCCATGGTGCGACCACGCGTGGCCCGGCTCTCGTACTTCTTTCCGGCCCACAATGAGGAAGCCAACCTCGAAGGCCTCGTCGAGGAGGCCCTGGCGGCGCTGCCCGGGCTCGCCGAGACGTTCGAGATCATCGCGGTTGACGATGGATCACGCGACGCAACGGCGAGCCTGGCCGAGGCGCTCGCCGAACGATTTCCCGACGTCGTCCGGCTGGTCCGCCATCCGGTCAACCTGGGCTACGGCGCGGCGCTGCGCTCGGGCTTCGGAGCCGCGCGCTACGAGCTGGTCGCGTTCACCGACGGCGATCGCCAGTTCAAGGTCACGGACATTGGCCGGCTGCTCGAACGGCTCGCCGCGCCTGACACGCCCGATGTCGTGGTCGGCTTTCGAATCAAGCGCGCCGACCCGCTCGTCCGAACCGCCTATGCCCGGGCCTACCGGCTGGCCAATCGAATCTTCTTCGGCCTGCGCGTCGTCGACGTTGACTGCGCCTGCAAGGTCTTCCGGCGAGACGCCCTTGACGCGCTCCGGGTGGAGTCCGGCGGGGCGTTCTTCTCCGCGGAGCTGCTGATCAAGCTGCGCGCCAGCGGCCGGCGAGTGGCCGAAATTGGGGTGCCACACTATCCGCGCACCGCCGGATCGGCGACCGGCGCGAAACCGCAGGTCATCCTGCGCGCCGTGCGCGATTTCTGGTTCCTCCGCCTCCGGCTATGGGCGAACCCTCGCTCGGCTCTCGACCGCGGCCGCCCCGTCCTGGTCAGGTAGCCCGTCGCCGCCACCCTCAGCCCGTCGCCGCCGCGGCCGCCCGTCCAGGGCAGGTAGCCCGTCGCCGCCACCCTCGCGGCATCGCCGGCCGCCCCTCGCGGCAACGGGTCGTTTCGTTTGATTGGAACGATCGCGATTCAGGCTCGCCGGAGAACGATTCTCCGGCGCTCCCGATCAGCTCGACCGGCCCTCGCCCTCTGAGCCCGCCTCGAGCGAGTTGATGAACTCGCGGAAGACGTCCAGGCGCGGGTCCACGATCCCTTCACCGATCGCCTCGAGCGGCGAGCCCTCTTCGCCGTCGGCGCCCAGCCCGCCGTCGGCGCCCAGGGCGGCCTGGTCCAGGACCGCCGCGGACGCGAAGACACGGGCGCCGGTGCGTACCGCCAGGGCCAGCGAATCCGATGGACGGGCGTCAACCTCGACCGAGCGGCCGTCGCGCTCGAAGGTGATCGTCGCGTGGTACGTCTCCTCGGACAGTTCGGAAATCACCACCCGATCGATTCGGGCGCCGATCTCCTCGAGGGTCGTTGCGAACAGGTCGTGGGTCAGCGGACGCTCCGGTGTCAGGCCCTGAAGCTTCATGGCGATCGAGCTTGCCTCCCACGGCCCGATCCAGATCGGCAGGTAGCGGTCACGGTCGACCTGCTTGAGGATCACCACGTGCCGGCTCGAGAGCATGTGGACCCGGACGCTCTCGACTACCATCTCGATCAGCTCGCCGTCCATGACTCGATTATCCCACGCCCGGTCGAGTCGCCCGCCGGCCGCCGCCTCGCAGGGTGATGAGCCAGGCCACGGCCGCCCCGAAGGCAAACCCGCCGATGTGCGCGAAGAAAGCCACGCCGCCGCCCTGGACGACCCCCAGCGACCCGATCCCATCGACGAGCTGGAGCACGAACCAGAGCCCCAACACGATGACGGCCGGGATCCTGACCAGCTGAATGAAGAAGCCCAGGAAGACCAGGGACGTCACCCGGGCGCCGGGGAACAGCACGAGGTAGGCCCCGAGCGTCGCCGCGATGGCGCCCGACGCCCCGATCGTGGGGATCGTCGATCCGGGATCGATCGCCACGTGGGCCAGGCCGGCGACGACACCGCCGGCCAGGTAGAACAGCAGGAAGCCGACCCGACCGAAGCGATCCTCCACGTTGTTCCCGAAGATAGACAGGTACAGCAGGTTGCCCAGCAGATGCAGCCAGCCGCCGTGCAGGAACTGGCTGGACAGCAGGGTCACGCTCTCGCCCGACAGGATCTCGCCCCGCCCCCAGGCTGCCGTCAGACGGCCGGGCACCACGCCCCACTCGGTGACGGCCAGCTCGAATGCGGCATCGCCGCGGGCCAGCAGACCCAACTCCCAGCCATAGGCGATGCAGCAGGCGACGACGATGGCAATGGTCACCAGCGCCGTGTGGCGGGTTGGGTTGGCATCCCGGAGCGGGATCATGGCGCTGCCCTCAGGGCGCTGCGGTCGGCTCTGGACTGCCCGCGCCTGAGCTGCCCGGATCGGCCGACGGTGACGCCCGCGGCGCCACGTCCGGGACCGCCTGGAGGATTGCCTGATGGACGCCGTTCTTCGACAACCAGATCACCTTCGCCGGTTCTTCCCCGGTCCCCGCCACGATGTACATGGCGCGCAGGTCCATCCAGTCCGGTGCGCCGCCGGCCAGCCGGTACTGGGCGACGTACGTACCCTTGTCCTTGGCGATGGCCACGATCCGCGCGTTCGGTCGATCGAAGGCGTGTACGTTGCCTTCCCGCCACGGGCTGGCGCCCGCGACCAGCGAGTAGGCCGGAGCCGGGCGCAGCAGGCTGTCCTCGAGCGGGGCCGCTCGCCAACCATCGTTCTTGCCCGATACGAAGCGGACCAGGGCGCCGCCGTCGACGGCGAAGATGTCGCCGTCGACATAGGTCGAACTCATCCCGGACACGTCCCGGGCGGTCGCCAGCCAGGCGGTCGACGCGACCGGGAACCCGCTCCCGTCGCTGGCCGGGTAGTAGGCTCGGATCTGTTGTTCGGACGGGTCGATAACGTACAGGTTATAGAACCCGCGCGATGGGTCTCGCAAGTGAGTGTTGAAGCCCTTGATGTCCTCGCCCCACGAGGTCGAACCCTGGACCTTGATCCGGGTCAGCGTTCCCGTTCCCTCCGAGTCGGCCGGGCGCCAGCGCCAGAGCACGTTCTTGGCGTCCAGGATGAGCAGGTCCGAACCGCCCATCCCCAGGTAGCGCGCATTCGAGAATGTGGCCCCGCCCTGCTTCATACCCACCCGGGCGACGACGGTGGCCCTGCGCGCCTTGAGGTCGACCCGGTAGACCGCTCGGGTCGAGCGATCGATGACGTACGGGACGCCGTCCGGCCCACGGACCATCGCCCGCAGGTCGATCGGGTCGGCGCCATCGGCGGGCAGGAACGTGAACAGCGTCTCGGAGGCGACCGGCACCACGCCGTACAACCGATCCAGGCTGGCGATCGTCCTGGCCCGGAGCGGAGCGATGACCGTTTGGCCGACCCTCGCGGCCTCCGCCGCTTCGAGCTGTCCGTAGGCGTCGGTCAGCAGCTCGCGGGCCTGGTCCGGGTCATCGGCGATGAGGTCGATGCCGGGTCCACTGACCCTGGCCAGATTCTCGCGGGCTGTGTCGATCGCCAGCTGTCCGGCGGTCACCGAGCCGATCGCGTCCTGGGGAGACCCGGTGCCGCCAAGGACGTACACGCCCAGGCCCAGGCCACCAACCACGGCGACCAGGGCCAGGACCGCGATGGCGGCCCGGCGCTGGGTTTCGCGACGCGAAGCGAGCGGGGTGATCCGGCGATAGATGGGCTTCCGCTGGGGCATCAGCCCCTGTGTCCATGACACCGCCCGCCCGAGGGCGCCGCCGGCCGCGATCCGGGCGTTGCCGGCGGCCAGGCTGACCGCGGCACCGGCAGCCTGGACATTGTCGGCGAGCGGGATCGGGGAGCGGTCGGGGGCGCCTGCCAGGGGCGCCGATGGGCGGACCGGCACGAGCGTCCGAGCCCGGGCCGTGCTGGACACTTCAGTTGCCTCGAACGCGATCGCCCCATCGCTGCCCGAACCGTCCGCCGCCACGAAGCGGTGGTGGAGGTGCTCCATGGCCGACTGCGGGTGGAGCGTCAGCATGGCGTCCTTGAGCTCGTCCGCGCCGAGCCTCGCGATGATATTGGGGGAGACCAGCACGAGCGAATCGCCGACCGAGATCTCGCCGCGCCAGACATCGGGCTCCAGATCGACCGACGGCAGGCCCCGCTCGCGGTGGGGGTCGGGCAGTGTCGACAGGCGAGCCTGGCGGATCAGGTAGGCCTCCGCCGGTCCCACCGTCGCGACGTACATCTCGTTGCCACGGACGACCGCGACGCCGACGCCGATCGGTCCGTTGCTGTCCGCGGTCCTGAGGCCCAGCCGGTCGGCCTGGTGGGAGAGGCGTTTGTTGGCCGTGCTGATCGCCTTCTGAAGGCAGACCCGGATGCCGGCGGACTCGTCGTAGTAGTACTCGTTGCGGATGGTCTCAGCGGCCAGCCGGGTCGCCTCCAGGGCGTGGCGCGAGATGGCCGTCGAGGTCACCAACAGGTAGAGGTGGCCCTTCGAGCGCGCCACGGAGCCGACGCTCGGCTCGACCACGACAAGTGTATCGGGCGAGTCGGGGAGTCGGTCATGCTCGGCGACGATGCCAAGTTTGAGCTGGAGTCGAACGGCCATCCGGGCCTTTCGTGATCGGCGGGACCGCCCTCAGATGGCTGGCAGGTGTCGCGGATTATACGCGGCGACCCGCGGGCCGGACGTGGACCCGAAGCTCGCGCGCGCCGACCCCGCCGGGCGCGGCGGCGAACGCCGCCAGCAGCTCCGATCCGCGCAGCCGCAGCTCCTGGGCGACGATCGGCGCGTCGGCCTCGATGACCAGCCCGAAGCCCTCCAGGCGGACCACCCGACAGGCGCCGGCAGCGGCCGGGACGCGCTCGGCGACGAGGGCCTCGAAGGTGGCGATCGCACGCGAAAGGCGCAGCTCCTCCTCCAGCCCGAGGGCCCGGGCGGCATCGGGAATGAGATCGCCGAGTCGGACCATCGGTCGTCGCCGGACGGTCATCGGACCAGGGCCGCTGGCGTGGCGCCGGCCAGCCAGGCCCCCTGCGGCCCGATCCGGACCTCCCAGGCCGTGGCAATCGCCCGGAGTTCGGGGTCGAGATCGTCGAGCGTGGTCGTCGTGATGAACGCCTGCGGCAGGGCGGCGATCCGCCGTACCAGATGCGACCGTCGATCGGGATCCAGCTCGGAGAAGACGTCGTCGAGCAGGAGCAGCGGCTGGCGGCCGTCGATCGCGGTCAGGACGTCCAGCTCGGCCAGCTTGAGGGCCAGGATCGCCGTCCGCTGCTGGCCCCTCGACGCGAAGCTCGCGAGGTTGCGCCCGGCGAGCGCGAAGACGAGGTCGTCGCGATGCGGCCCGATGAGCGTCGAGCCGTTCCAGACCTCCTTCTCGGCGGTCTCCACCAGCCGGCGGGCCAGCGCGTCACGCGGCGACTCGCCGGGGAGTGGCGGCGCGTTCGTGGCATAGCCCAGGGTCAGCCCCGCCCCGGTCGCCTCGTCCGGGGCAATCTCGGCGTGCGCCGCAGCCAGTGGGCCGGCGAGCACCTCGAGCAGTCGCCGGCGTTCGGCCACGATGGCCGCCCCCGTATCAAGGAACGCACCGTCCCAGAAACGCAGCTCATCGCGCGAGGCACCCTCCTCCCGGATCACCCTGAGCAGACCGTTGCGCTGCTGGAGGGTCCGGCCGTAGGTCGCCAGGGCGTCGGCATACGCCGGCGACCCCGAGGCCGCCAGCTGGTCGATGACCGCGCGGCGCAGCGACGGGGAGCCGGCGATGAGCAGCATCTCCTCGGGGGCGAAGACCACCACCCGCAACAGGCCGGCGAGGCCGGCGGCACGGCGGCCGAGCCCGTTGACCCGGATCCGTTTTCGGCCCGCCGCACCCGACGCTCCGGCCCGGACGACAGCAACCTCCACCACGTCCGACCCGACCTGTCCCTCGATCCGGGCCAGGTCCGTCCCCCATCGGACGACCTCGCCGTCTGCCGTGGTGCGGTGCGAGCGGCCCCAGGCGAGCAGGACCATCGCCTCAAGCAGGCTCGTCTTGCCCGTCGCGTTGGGGCCCCAGACGAGGTGCGGGCCGGGACCGAATGTCACGTCGAGGGTCGCGTATCCCCGGACGTCGAGCAGGCTGATTCTGTCGAGCAACGGTTTCCTTAGGAGGTGGTCCGGACGGGCATGACCACGTGAATGTAGCGATCGTCGCCGATAGGCTTGAACACGCCCGGGGAGAGCGGCCCGTTGAGCTCGAGCGCGAACTGCTCGGCGGTCACGTTGGTCAAAACGTCGGCGAGGTAGCGGGCGTTGAACGCGATGGTCGTCCCGTCGCCCTCGACCGCCGCCTCGACCTGGCCGACATGATCGCCGACCTCGGCGCTGGCGCTGACCGTGATCCCAGGCTCGCCGTCGGCACCGATCTGGAGCTTCACGATGTTGGCCGATTCATGGGCGATCAGGGCCGCCGGGCGAACGGCGCGCAGGAGCTCCTCCCGGTCGAGCACGGCCCGGGTCGAGTGGCTCTGGGGCACGATCTGCTGGTAGTTCGGAAACTGGCCATCGATCAGGCGGCTGACCAGGTCGATCCCATCCAGGTGGAACAGGATCTGGTTACGGCCGCCGGTCAGCACGATCTCGACCGGTTCGTCGACGTCGGCGAGGACCCGCGCCAGCTCGTTAAGAGCCCGGGCCGGAATCACCACGCTGGTCTCGGGAACGGCGTCGAGAATTGGGATGGTCTTGACCGCGATCCGGTAGTTGTCGGCGGCGGCGAGGGTCAGCTGGTCCCCCTCGAAGCGGGCCAGGACCCCGGTCAGGATCGGCCGCGCCTCGTCACTGGCGGCCGCGAACGCGGTCTCGGCCAGGGCCCGGCGCAGGATGTTCTGAGCGATCCGGGTGGTCGGCCGTTCGCCGGCGGCGCCGATGGCCGGGAACTCGTCGGCGTCGATCCCCTTGATGTGGGTCTCGAACCGCCCGCAGCTCAAGTGCAGCGTATCGCCGGTCTGGAGCGCAAGGTCGACTCGATCGCCGGCAGGCAGGGTGTTGACCAGGTCCGTGAGCAACCGGGCGGGAACGGTGAGCGCCCCGTCCGACTCGATCTTGCCGGGCACCCAGTAGGTGATCCCGATCTCGAGGTTCGTGGCGGTCAGCTTGAGTCCGGCGTCCTCTGTCTTGAGCAGGACGTTGGCGAGCACGGGCAGCGTGCTCCGGTTCGAGACCGCCCGACTAACGACGGACAGGCCACGCGCCAGGTTCTCCTGCATGACCGAGAGTTTCACGTTGGGTTACTCCACGCTTGTTCGCATTGGGTCGTTGGTATCTTTCCCCTATCTTCTCACTCCATCATCACCATCATCATGGTGTGGACTCGGTGGGAAGGCCCGAGTGGGCACGCTCCGCCTGGCGGTGGATGGGCCATCGGGCATGGTGGACAGGGAGGCTCCAATCGTCGGCCGGCCGTTGGACGCGGAGTGGATGGTTCGCTCGAGCCTCTGGCGACAGGCACTGAACCCTGCCGTGATGTCCACAACGGGCGGTGGTTGTCCACGGATTCAGGGCTGTTGTCCACAGGACGAGGCCCTGATCAGTCGGCGTAGATCAACTCCCGAACCGCTGCGATCTCGCGGCGCAGCTCGTCGTTGATGGCGACCTCGCGGGTGATCTTGTCACAGGCGTGCAGGACCGTGGAGTGGTCGCGCCCCCCGAGCTCCGCGCCGATCCGCAACAACGAGACCTCCGTCTCGGCGCGCATCAGGAACATTGCGATCTGGCGCGGAACCACGATCGCCTTGTCGCGCTTCTGGCCCTGGAGGACGTCCATCGGCACGCTGTAGTAGTCCGAGACGACGCGGGCAATCCGCTCGGGAGTCACCTGGCGCTTCTTGGGGTTGTACAGGACGTTCGACAGGACGGCTTGGGCGAGCTCAATGCCGATCGGCATGGCGCCCATGCTGGCGTAGGCGACCATCCGGTTGAGGGCGCCTTCCAGCTCGCGGATGTTGCTGACGACCTTGCGGGCGATGAACTCGATCACGTCGGACGTAATCGGAACCGCCCCCTCCTCCGCCTTGGCCCGCAGGATCGCGATGCGCGTCTCGAGGTCGGGCGCGGTCAGGTCGGCGATGAGGCCCCACTCGAACCGGCTGCGCAGCCGCTCCTCGAGGGTCAGGATCGCCTTGGGCGGGCGATCCGACGAGAGCACGATCTGCTTGCCGTCCTCGTGGATCGCGTTGAACGTGTGGAAGAACTCTTCCTGGGTCCGTTCCTTGTCGGCGATGAACTGGATGTCATCAATCAGCAGCAGGTCGATCCGGCGGTAGCGCCCCCGGAACTCGTCGATCTTGCCCTGCTGGATGGAGGTGATGAACTCGTTGGTGAACTTCTCGCTCGTTGCGTAGACGACGCGCTTGCGCGGAAACTTGGCGATCACCTGGTTGCCGATGGCATGCATCAGGTGGGTCTTGCCGAGGCCCACGCCGCCGTACAGGAAGAGCGGATTGTAGGCGTGGCCGGGGCGTTCCGCGACGGACAGGCTGGCGGCATGGGCGAGCCGGTTGGCGGACCCGACGATGAAGTTCGAGAAGGTGTAGCGCAGGTTGAGGAAGGTCGTCCCACCCTCGCCCCCGACCCGGCTGGGCTCCACCCGCACCTGCTGGGAAGGCCTGGCCGGTCCGGCCTGGCCCCCTGCGACGGCCTGGCCGCCTGTCGGCTCCGAGTCCGCCAACGTTTCGACCGCGACTTCGGGCGCCGAGCCGATCATGAACTCGACCTGGACGCTGTAGCCCACGATCCTGGCCAGCGTCTGGCTGATCAGCGAGCGATAGCGCGACTCCAGCCAGTCCTTGGCGAAGCCATTCGGGACGGCGATCCGGAACCGCTGCTCGTCGACGTCCACCAGCTGGGTATCGCGCAGCCAGGTCTCGTAATTGGCCGGGGACAGCGAAACCTGCAACTCTCCCAGGGCGGCTCGCCAGACTTGCTTCGCGTCCATTCGTCGATGGGACCTGCGGTGATGATGGGTGGTAAACGGGTCGCCGGCGTCAACGGAAGCTGGGCCGGAGGCGAGGGGCCGGAATCTCGAAACGATCGGAAGTGCCGTTGTGGGGCACGGGTTGACGCGTTCCCGAAGGTTCCCGGACGGGCATCGGGGACTCCCGCGTACGTCTCCGGCGTCGAGGGCCCGGAGAGGATAGCACCGGCCGGGCGACCATCGCAAGGCGATTCTGCGATACTCCCTGGGAGTATCGTCCGCCGTGCGCCACGGGATCTCGACGCGACCAGACCGTGATGGCGTCCAGATACGTCCGGGACACTCGGGGTCTGGGCGCGTGGTGAGACGAACGCGGGCCTGACAAGGTGAACGAGAGCCCCCGCTACGCTGGTGGTGTCAGCAAACAGCAGCGGAGGCTCTC
>JBKKDW010000061.1:0-2517 GCA_046708025.1 Candidatus Limnocylindrales bacterium | reverse complement strand
CGGCTACTCCAACACCGGCACCTGCACGACCGACGCGAGCGGAACCTGTCAGGCGTCTACGCCGAATATCCACAAGCGGAACGGCAGTGTTACGTTCACGGTGACCAATGTCAGCGGGTCGCTGCTCTACACCTCCGCCGACAACCATGATCCCGACGGCGACAGCACCGGGACGAGCATCACCGTCACGAAGCCTTGACCGGCGAGCGTCGGACGTCAGGGCAGAGCAAGGTCAGTCGGCCGATGATCGGCCGGAGGCGGTGACCTAGGGGGCCGTCGGACGACGGCGAGTGCTCGGTGCTTCGTGAGCGGGAGCGTACGGCGGCAGCGGCGAGCAATGCGACACACGCGTGGGCCGCGGCAGTGCACGCCGGCGGTAGCCCTCGACTTCGGCGCACTACACGTACACAGAACGGCCCCCGTCCGCCCGTCGAAGCTGGCCGGACGGGGGACCGGTATCGCGCTCAGCGGGGCCGGGGCGGGGGCTTGGAAGTGGGATTGTGTCAGGCGGGGATTTGGCTGCGGCTTGGCTTGAACATGGGCACGTGACGGAATAGGCTCAGGCGGAGCCGCGGAACGAATGATGCTCCGCCGGACATCCTGCGAACGGAGGCTAGTGTCCCGCGCCGGAATCAGCTTGAGCTTTGCGGATCGCTTTGCCGAGGATCTCGTCGGCGGTCTTGACCCAGTTGAAGGGCGTGGCGCCGGCGTTCAGGCAGGCACGCCGACCTCCTTCGCCAGGCGCCGGGTGCTCTAGTGGGTCGTGCCTTCGGGCCGTATTAGGGGTCGTGGCCAGGAATCGCTCGCGAAGCTCGCGGCCGTAGACGCGTGGTCGGCCCGGATGGGGCGCATCGGGCGAGGCCGGCGAGACCCTGCTCCTTGAACCGGCGTCGCCAGAGCAAGACGGTCGGGACGGACACGCCGAGCTCGTCGGTGATCTCGACATGGGCGGCACCCTCGGCCGCCCGCAGGATGATCCGGGCGCGCATTACCCTGCGCTGCTCGGTCGTGCCCGCCCGGGTCATCGCCCGGAGGTCGCACAGGCGAGCTCTGGGGCGCCGAGTCAGCGACGGACAAGCTGGTCCTCGTGATCGAGGAGTAGTCGGCGAGCTGAATCCGCCGAGCTCGAACGTTCGGACGACGGGCGCCGCCTACACTGCGACACACGCACGGAGGTCGATGAGATGAGACGCTTGCTGCTCGCTTGGGCCATGGTGGTCGTGGGATGCAGCGGACCGGCGACCGAGCCCTCACCCGGCGCGCCCACCGCGGAAGCGGCCCCCAGCGCGCCAGTGCCGAGCGCCGCGCCGGCGTCGGCGTCCGCCGCTGCGGCGATCCCGCTGGTCGGCGAGTGGTTGGGCGAGCACCGGTGCGAGCAGATCGTCGAGATCCTCACGGCGGCGGACCTGCCGGAGCAGATCCCGGAAGCGATCGTGGGGAACGGCTTGCTGCCCGGTGTCACCTCGCCTGCCGCCATCCCCGACCCGGCGGACCCGTGCGCGGGGACGATCGTCGTCCCGCACTCGCACCTGTTCGCCGCCGACGGCACGTTCGCCTCGTTCGACGGCCAGCATCAGCAGGTCGACGACGGCACCTGGACCCTGGTCGACGAGGACACGTTCCAGATCGGCGAGACCCGATTCACGTTCGTGGTCGACGCGGATGATCTGACGCTCGAGCCTGACCCCTCCGCCGTCGGCACCGACGACTACGGCTGGGCGACGATGGTCTCGCTGCCGGGTCAGGTCTGGCACCGGGTCGCTGGGTCCTGACCGGGGCGCCCTCGAGAGCCTCTTATCAGCCCTTGCCGAACACGGGCTTCTCGTCGTAGTTCTCCCACCACTCGAGGTCCGTGGTGATGCGCACGAGCGCCCGTTCGGGGTCGCTGACCTGTCGCCGCTCGTCGCCCGTCCAGACCGTGAACGAGTCGCCCGCCGAACCAAGGTTGATCCACAGCCGCTCGACGCGCTCCCCACCGGCGTCCAGCCCGCGGATGGCTTCAACGTGGCACCCCCTAATGGCTAGAAGAGCACTCGTCGAGGATCGTGTACGTGCACAGAGCATCGCATCCTCAGCCGCCAAGCGATCCGGCGCGGCAGCTTCGAGAGCGTCCGCGCCCTGACCGCCGCGATCGAGCGCTTCACCCGCGACCGGAACGCCGGCGCCACGCCCTTCAACTGGGTCAAGACCGCCGACGAGATCCTCGGCAAAGTGATCTGCAAGGCTCAAGCCGATTCCGGCGCGGGAGGCTAGCGATGCCCAAGTACCTGTTTACGGGTAGCTACACCGCGGAGGGTGCCCGGGGCGTGCTCAAGGAGGGTGGCAGCGGACGACGGGAGGCGACCGAGCAGCTGGGTGGCACAGTGGAGGCGTACTACTTTGCCTTCGGAGCGGACGACTTCTACCTGATCGCGGACTTGCCAGGCAATGCCGCTGCCGCGGCGGGTGCGCTAACCGGGGCGGCGTCGGGCGCCATCGGCACGCGGACGATCGTGCTGTTAACCCCGGAGGAAGTTG
>JBKKDW010000060.1:0-2669 GCA_046708025.1 Candidatus Limnocylindrales bacterium | reverse complement strand
CTCTAGTCCTCCTCCATGGCATCGCAATCAAAAAGCCGACAGACATCGCGTGGTCGCCGCTCATCTGGTACAGCGGCTGCGACCTGTTCTTCTTAGACATGCGGAGCCATGGCCTGAGCTCCCCGGGCCTCCTTACCTATGGCGTCCTGGACAAACAGGACCAGCTCATCGCGGTCGACTGGCTCGCCAAACGAACGGGACTGCCAGACCGACGGATCGGGCTGTGGGGCGTGTCGTATGGGGCAGCCACCTCGCTGCAAGCCGCCGCAGTCCGTCCGGACCTGGCCTTCGTCGTCGCAGACGCGTCCTATTCGAGCCTCGTAGACATCGCCTCGTTTCAGGCAGCGCAGCAGTTCGGCGCTTGGGCCAGGATCTTCGTGCCGGGCGCGCTCTTCATTTCCGGGTTGCGCGCCCATTTCAACCCATCCAAGGCCTCACCCCAGGAGGCGGTGCGAGGCCTTGTGACACCGGTTTTCCTCATCCATTCGACAACCGATGGCTTTACGCCCTCGGTGCAGTCGGAGGCGATCTTCGCAAACAGCGATCACGCCCATACCGTGCTTGCGCTCACGAAGTGGGGTGCCCCGCATGGCGCCTCGTACATGACGGACCCCGTCGCCTACACGCGCCTCATCGACGAGTTCCTCGCGAGGTTTGTACCCGACTTTGGCGAACGCCAGGTGCCGGCCAAACCAGCTGGCTCAGGCTGAACGCGACGGCGCCGGCCGCGGCGCACCTCGATCGCCCGCCAAGGACCGTTAGTGCCAACTGCTGCCAAAGCACTCACTCGCTCGGGATTGTGCTGGTCGCGCCATGGTCGATCGTGTTGCGGGGATCGACGGCGACGGCCGCAGCGTGTGGATGGCGGTGATTCTTGCGGACAGTACCCGCCCGACAGGTGTTGGACACGCGATAACAACCTATAGCATGCCCATAGAGGGCCGCGACGAGTGGCTCGCCGCGGCAAGGCATCTCGCATGAGGGGCGGGTACCTGCGGCGCGCATCCGCGGCCAGCGACTCAGCGCCGAGTCTGGAGCCTAGATTGCAGCCAGGCAATGCTCTGCCGGGCTGGCGTCGACCGTCTCCTTCAGCGTCGTAACCCGCTCGACAGATCGGGGTGCGTTGCCGGGGGCCGGTGGATTCAGAGCCTCGATATGCCGCTGCTGGGACAGCGATCTACGCTCTCGCGTGGTTGCGATCAGGCTTCTATTTGACGGGCGCGAGACTCAATTCATTGGATGGTCGCGGCCCATCGCCTCTAGAGTTCGGGTCCCGTTAGCCATGCCTCATACCGGGATTCGAACAGAGATGGCACCCCCCGGTCGCCACGAAGACGATCGCCCTGGCGTGCAGGTCGGACTGTTCGCTACCCGGGCGATCCGAGGCCGACCAAGGGAGACGAGCCCGGCCGCGCTTAGCATCGCCGCCGACGCCTTTGGCCCACGCCGTTGACCGGCCGACCGGCGCGACCGAGCGCCCGCGCCTTGCGCAGATCGACGCTTGGCGGGGTACATATCTGATGCGGGCAGTCGTCTCCGACCCGGCCATCATCACCGACCGGTAGCCCTCGGGGCGACTCTCGGCGTCGGGATCCTTATCGACGGCATCCCCGCCCGCTACGCCGGGCTTGACTTCCCGGCCGTCGGCTACGTCGTGGTGCGCGAGACGTGGGCGGGGCTCGACGTCCTGCCCGGTCTTCACGCCCTCGTGGCGCTCAGCGACGTGCTCGCAGCGCGGGCAGGCAACACCCGAGTCGGGATGGTGCTCGGTCGGCTGGCGGACCGGGTCCGGCAGCGAGAAGACGTGGCCGCGCGACTTCGGCTCGGTCACGCAGCGATAGCGTGGCCGTCGATGCGCCTCGGCCCAGGCGCTGTGGACATGGCCATCCAGCCGAACTCGGCTCCCGGGATGGCGCGCGCAGGCCGGACGAACCGCTTCACGGACCCGTAGGGCAACGACCATGCCGCCATCATTGGCACACATCATGACAAATCCGCTGTCGCGTTAGATCCCCACGCAGATAAACAGGGGGTGGCGCGCCCGACAGGTGTTGGACGCGCGATTTCAACCTACTGCATGCCCATCGAGGGCCGCGATGAGTGGCTGGCCGCTGCGAGGCGGCTGGCATGAGGGACGGGTACCGGCGCGGCACCCTTGCCCGGCCCGCGACTCAGCGGCAGATGGCTGTCTTGGCGGCTTTCGTCGTTTCTGGTGGATCCGTCGTCGACGCGGCCGAGATTGTGGGGATCCGGCCGAGCACCGTCAAGCGTCATCTCGCTGATCTCCGAGCACGGTCTGGCCTGACGACGGAGCAACTGATCTACGCCGGGCGGGCGTCAGGCCGGCTCGTCGTCCCGAGTCTGGAGCCAGAACAATGTGGCGTCGGCTGAGTTGCCTTCCTCAAGCACGATGCGAACTGGGCCACTCGCCTGGAGTTAAGCGACGGGGCCGTACCATGTCCGGCACGATGGAACATCGAATCATGCGGCCGGGAGGCTTGTCCGATGCGCGCACTGGTTGCTGACGGCTCGGCCGCTGACAGGATTGCCTTC
Organism: Candidatus Limnocylindrales bacterium; assembly: GCA_046708025.1. Taxonomy (GTDB): domain Bacteria; phylum Chloroflexota; class Limnocylindria; order Limnocylindrales; family CSP1-4; genus SPCO01. The sequence continues at coordinate 116 of JBKKDW010000060.1, read as the reverse complement.
CACGACGTACCAGAGCCGGTGCCAGCGACAGGCGAGGTGCTGGTCGAGGTACGTGCGTTCTCGATCAATCGGGGCGAGTTGAAGTTGCTGCGGTCGAAGGCTGACGGGTGGCGCCC
>JBKKDW010000059.1:0-5466 GCA_046708025.1 Candidatus Limnocylindrales bacterium | reverse complement strand
ATCTCGGGCGGCGCGGGGACCGCTGCGTCCAAGGTCGGCGCGCTCGTGACCGCCGGCTTCCGCGTCGCCGAGTCGCCACTCGAGTTGCCAGTCCTCTTGCGCGCCGCCGGCTACCGCGGATCATGACCAGTCTGATGGACCTGGTGGCGGGCGATGCCCAGGAGATTCTGCTGGCCATCGCGACGGACGACCTGGCCGGCCTGGACGATCGGCGGCGCTTCCCGGCCCACGTCGCGCTGGGCGGCGGTCTCGACCCGACCTGGCTCGACCTCTTCGCCGAGGCCGCGCGGAGCGTGCTTGGCGCCGACGGACCGAGCGACTTCCTGGATGCCCGGGTCGAGCTCGACGGGCCCACCGACGACGGGAATCCGCAAATCGAGCGGGTCGACCCGGCCTGGATCAGCGCCGTCGCCCAGATCCCGGACAGCCGGATCGGCCCGATCGCCTCGCGCTGGATCGACCTGGTCGGGGAGGAGTTCGGCGCGCTGGCCCGTGACGAGAAGCCGTGGATCCGCGATCTTGCCGGTCAGCTCGTGGCCTTCTGTCGAGCCGCCGATCGGGCCCCGGACGTGCTGTTCGCCTGGTCATTCCGCTGACCATGGCGGGCTGACCGGCGAGCGTTACGCCGGGTCGATTCCCAGGGCGGTCCAGGCCGGACCGCCGGGCGCCTCTATCAGCTCGACCAGCACGCCATGACAGGCGCGCGGGTGGACGAACGCGACCGGCCCTTCCGCCCCGCGCCGCGGCGCCGTGTCAATCAGCTCCAAGCCACTGATCTCCAGCCTCAGCAGCGTCTCCGCCAGGTTCGCGACCTCGAAGCAGACGTGATGAAAGCCCTCGCCCTTCGTGGCCAGGAAGCGGGCGACACCCGTGGAATCGTCGGTCGGTTCAACCAGCTCGATCTTGGACTCACCAACGGTCAGGAACGCAATGCGCACCTTGTCCGAGTCGATGTCCATGATCGTCTCGAGCTCGAGCCCGAGCATGTCCCGCCATAGTCCGATGGCGCCCTCGATCGAGCGCACGATCAAGGCGACGTGATGGACCTTGCCGATCCGGCGGAGCTCGGCCGGGAGACGCGACGCGGGCACGCTACCTCCTCAAACCGTGATCAACTCTCGGTGTTCGCCCCAGGCGGCGCGCAGTCGATCGCTGATCTCGCCGACTGTCCCATAGGCGCGAACCGCCGCGAGGATCGGTGGCATCAGGTTGCCGTCGCCCCGCGCGATGGCCTCCAGGCGGTCCATCGCGGTCGCCCAATCGCTCGCTGACCGATCGGCGCGAACGCGCCCGAGACGCTCGATCTGACGCCGCTCGCCGTCCGGATCGATGCGATGGAGGGGCGGGGTCGAAACCTCGTCGTCGCGGAAGCGATTGACGCCAACGACCACCTGATCGCCCGATTCGATCGCCCGCTGGACGCGATAGGCAGCCTCCTGGATCTGGCGCTGCTGGAAGCCACCCTCGATCGCGGCCAGCGTGCCGCCCAGCGCCTCGATCTCGTCGAGATACGCCCACGCCGCGGCCTCGAGCTCATTGGTCAGGCTCTCGACGTAGTACGAGCCGGCCAGCGGATCGGGCGTCTCGGTCACGCCGGCCTCGTAGGCCAGGATCTGCTGGGTCCGGAGGGCCAGGCGCGCGGCCTCCTCGGTCGGCAGGGCGAGCGCCTCGTCGCGCGAATTGGTGTGCAGGCTCTGGGCACCGCCCAGGACCGCGGCCAGCGCCTGGATCGTGGTCCGCACGACGTTGTTGTCGACCGATTGCGCGGTCAGGCTGGATCCCGCGGTCTGGACGTGGAAACGGCACAACCACGAGCGCGGATTGGTCGCCTTGAATCGTTCGCGCACGATCGTAGCCCACATCCGGCGGGCGACCCGGAACTTGGCGACCTCCTCGAACAGCTCGGACCAGGCCGCGAAGAAGAACGACAGGCGACCCGCGAATTCATCCACGTCGAGGCCACGCGCGACGGCTGCCTCGACGTAGGCGATGGCGTCGGCCAGGGTGAACGCGAGCTCCTGGGCGGCCGTCGCGCCGGCTTCGCGCATGTGGTAGCCAGAAATAGAAATGGTGTTCCATTTGGGTAGCTCGGCGGCACAGAACTCGAAGACATCGGTGACCAGGCGCATCGAGGGCCTGGGCGGGAAGATGTAGGTGCCGCGGGCGATGTACTCCTTCAGGATGTCGTTCTGGGTCGTACCCGAGATCGCCTCGCGCGGCACGCCCTGGGCTTCGGCCGCACTGAGGTAGAGGGCTAGCAGGATCGGAGCGGTGGCGTTGATCGTCATCGAGGTGCTGACCTCGCCGAGCGGTAGTCCGTCGACGAGCAGGGCCATGTCGGCAAGGCTGGCGATCGGGACGCCCACCCGACCAACCTCGCCTTCGGCCTCGGGCGCGTCCGAGTCGTAGCCCATCTGGGTCGGCAGGTCGAAGGCCACCGACAGGCCGGTCTGGCCCTGCTCCAGCAGGTAGCGGAAGCGGCGATTGGTCTCCTCGGCCGTCGCGAAACCAGCGTACTGGCGCATCGTCCAGAAACGGCTCCGGTACATCGTCGGCTGGACGCCCCGGGTGAACGGGTACTCGCCGGGTCGGCCCAGGTCGCGCTCCTCATCCAGGCCGGCGAGGTCGGCCGTGGTGTACAGGTCGCGGATGGGAATGCCCGACGACGTCTCGAACGGGTCGCGCCGCTCGGGAGCTCCCCGTATGGCCCTGGCCCGGACGAACTCGCGCCATCGATCACGAGCGGAGTCCTCGCCCTCGCCGATCGGGCGCACTGGGTGCGCCTGGCGCTCGGCTGATTCCGGGCGGCTCACGCGAGCACCAGCAACAGGTCCCCGACCTCGATCGTCTGACCGGCGCCAACGGCGAGCCTGGCGACGACCCCGTCGCGCGGGGCGCGCAACTCGTTCTGCATCTTCATCGCCTCGACCACCAGGATCTGCTGTCCGGCCACGACCGTATCACCCGGCGCGATCGAAACGGCCAGGACCCGACCGGGCAGGACCGCCCGAACCTCGGTCGCACCGCCACTCGCCGACTCCGCGCGACCTCGGCTGGCCCACTGTCGGAGTTCAGCCCGGCGCTCCGACTCCAGTTGGACCTCGATCCGCCAGCCATCGACGATCACCTCGAGACGCACAACACCCGATGCCGCGCCACCCGTCGGTCCATCGATGGGCATCAGGATGATCGCCGAGCGTACCGCGCTTTCGCCAGAACCCTCGACCAGCACGCGACGAATCGCATCGAAGCGCTCGAGTCGAAACTGGAGGGGTTGGCCGTCGATCAGCACGAGCCCGTCGCCGGCCGGCGGTTCGACCACGATTGGCTCGACCGTCGGATCGTCGGCGGCCGGCGCCAGGGCGACACGCACGGCGCGCGGGTCACGGATCCCGGCCGGGGCCGCCGCGGCGCTCACCCCGGCCAGCGATCGGTCGCCGCCTCGCGACCCGATTGGACCCATTGCCCGTCGGTCTCGACCAGGGACCGGGTCCTGCCGCGGGCGCCAGCGCCATCCGTCGCGGTCGCCAGGCCGCCGGCCAGCGCACCGAGACCCGCCGCGAGCTGGGCCACCCGAGCGGCCTGTCTGAACGCCGCCGGGCCGAGCCAGTGCTCCCCCACCCACCCGGTCGACAGATCGCCGGCCGCGAACGCCTCGCTCCGGGCAACGAAGCGGTGGAACGGCAGGGTCGTCTGGATTCCGGCAATCTCGGTCTCATCGAGCGCCCGCCGCAATCGACCGATCGCGGCCTGCCGGTCGCCGGCATGGACCATGATCTTGGCGATCAGGTTGTCGTACTCGGGCGGGACGCGATCGCCGGCCTCGATCGCCGTGTCGACCCGGACGCCCGGTCCCGATGGCATCAACCAGTGGCGAACCCGGCCGGGTCCGGGCCTGAAGTCGTGCGCCGGGTCCTCGGCCGCGATCCGGACCTCGATGGCGTGGCCGGCGGGCCGCGCCGAAGTCTCCGCGGCGACCAGCGCCTGGTCGGACAGTGGGCGACCGGCCGCCAGCCCGAACTGCTCACGCACGATGTCCAGCCCGGACACGAGCTCGGTCACGCCATGCTCGACCTGCAGACGCGTGTTGACCTCCAGGAAGTGAAACGACCCATCGGGCGAGCGCAGGAACTCGGCGGTGGCGGCGTTGCGAAGCCCGGCCTCGGTTGCGACACGAACCGCGAGACGGTGCAGCTCGCGGCGTTCGTCCACGGTCAGGCCCGGCGCCGGTGCCTCCTCGACGAGCTTCTGGTGCCGGCGCTGGAGTGAGCAATCGCGTTCGCCGATGGCCACGACCCGGCCCGCGTCATCGCCCAGCAACTGGACCTCGATGTGCCGCGCCGGGGTCATCTCACGTTCCAGGTAGACCGACCCGTCTCCGAACGCCGACGCCGCTTCATGGGACCCGTCGGCCAGGGCCGCCGGCAGGTCTGCCCTCGACGCAACGCGGCGCATGCCCCGACCACCGCCACCCGCAGCGGCCTTGACCAGGAGCGGATAGCCGATCCCCTCCGCCTCGTCCAGGATCGCGGCGACCTGGTCGGGTCGGTCCACGGAAGCTGGCTCAAGGGTCCCGGGCACGACGACCACGCCCGCGGCGCGGGCAGCCCGGCGGGCGTGTAGCTTGTCCCCGAGCGCGTCGATCACGGCCGAGGGTGGGCCGATGAAGACGAGCCCGGCGTCCTCGACGGCGCGGGCGAACGCGGCTCGCTCGGCCAGGAAGCCGTAGCCCGGATGAATGGCCTCGGCTCCGGTGTCGAGCGCAGCCGCGACGATCGCGTCGATCAACAGGTAGCTCTCGGCGGGCGGCGGCGGGCCGAGCCGGACCGCGACGTCGGCCATTCGGACGTGCTGGGCCGAGGCATCCGCGTCACTGTAGACCGCGACCGCGGCCATCCCCAGTTCGTGGCAGGCCCGGATGATCCGAACGGCAATCTCACCACGATTAGCGACCAGCACCCGACCGAACGGTGCGGCACCTGTCACCGACGCGCCGGCCGATCCTGGCTGTCCTTGCGCAAAGACGGACGCCGGCCCGGGCCCGGTTCAGAGCGGGATGTTGCCATGCTTCTTCCGTGGGTTCGAGTCGCGCTTGTTCGCCAGGACGTCCAGGGCGCGGATCAGTCGGGGCCGGGTCTCGGACGGCTTGATGACGTCGTCCACGTAGCCGCGCGCGGCGGCCACGTAGGGATGGGCGAACTCGGTCTCGTATGCGGCCACCAGGCGCGCGCGCTCCGCGACCGGGTCCTCGGCGGCGGCGATCGCGTCCTTGAAGATGATGCTGACGGCACCCTCGGCGCCCATCACCGCGATCTCGGCGGTCGGCCAGGCGAAGTTCATGTCGCCCCGGATGTGCTTGCTGCTCATGACGTCATAGTCGCCGCCGTAGGCCTTGCGGGTGATGACCGTGAGCTTTGTCACCGTCGCCTCGCAATAGGCGTACAGCAGCTTGGCGCCGTGCCTGAT
>JBKKDW010000058.1:0-10760 GCA_046708025.1 Candidatus Limnocylindrales bacterium | reverse complement strand
ATCCGGAGGCCAACATCATCTTCGGCACCAGCTTCAACGAGCGACTCGGCGACGAGGTGATGATCACGGTCATCGCCACTGGCTTCGACGGCGGGCGCAAGAAGACGTCCGCCCGGCATGAGGCGACCGGGGTGATGGACTCGACGGCAACGTCGCGTCCGACCCGCGAACGCGACTTCCTCGAGGAACTCCAGCGCCAGCGTGACGAGGTCGCCGATGCCGGCGGCTATGGCTCGAGCCGACACGACGAGGAAACCGCCGCGGTCGCCGTGCCGCGGATGGAGCGCTCGGTCGGCGAGCCGGCCCGGCGGTCGGCCCCGGCCTACGACGCAGAGGACCTCGAGATTCCGAGCTTCCTGCGCCGCAAGTGATCCCGGCCGGCGCCATGCCGGCCACGACCCGGTGACCTCAACGGATCCCGGCGAGCGGGTCGCCCTGTTTCGCGACGCCTACGCCCGGGTGATCGAACGGATTGCGGGCGCGAGCGCGCGAGTCGGCCGCGACCCCGCGAACGTCACCCTGCTCGCCGTGTCCAAGTCGCTGGCGCCCGACGGGCTTCGCGCTGCCGTCGATGCCGGGCTGACCCTGTTCGGGGAGAACCGGGTCCAGGCGGGGATCGCCAAGGCGGCTGAGGTCCCGGGCGCACGCTGGCAGCTGATCGGCCCGCTCCAGGGCAACAAGGTGGGCAAGGCACTGGACGTCTTCGAGGCCATCCAGACGGTCGATTCGGTGGGGCTGGCCGAGCGCATCGACCGGCTCGTCGCCGAGGCGCGGCCGAGGGTGCGTTACCCGATCCTGCTCCAGGTCAACGTGGACGACGACCCGGCCAAGGCCGGGTTCCAGCCGGCTGCCCTCGAGGCGGCGATGGGGCCGCTGGCCGCTTTCGAGCGGCTCGAGGTGCAGGGCCTGATGACGATCGGCCGGCTAGCCGCGGATCCCGAGTCTGCCCGTGGCACCTTCCGGCGCCTGCGCGACCTGTCGGAGACCCTGCGCGGGCGCGCGGCCGCCATTGGGCCGGCCCTGTCGATGGGCATGACCGACGACTTCGAGTTGGCCGTTGAGGAAGGGGCGACGATCATCCGGGTCGGCCGCGCCCTGTTCGGCGAGCGGCGCCCGGATTGACCGCGCTCGGCTGGTAGACTCGGGTGGTGGGTCTGACCTTCGTTCTCACCTTTGTCCAGTTCCTGCTGATGGCCCTTTGGGCGCTCGTGCTCGGCCGGATGCTCATGTCGTGGGTCGATCCCACCGGACGAAACCAGGTCTCGGCCTTCCTGATCCAGACGACCGAACCCCTGCTGGCGCCGGTCCGCCGCCTCCTGCCGGCGACGGGCATGATCGACTGGTCGAGCTTCATCGTGCTCATCGTCCTTGGCTTCCTGTGGCGCGCGCTGTGAGGTCTTGAGCGTCTCCGACGTCCGCTTCGCCGTTCGACTCACCCCGCGATCCTCGACCGACGGCGTGGACGGCGTGCTCGACGGCGTGTTGAAGATCCGGGTCAGGGCAGCGGCCGTCGATGGGGCCGCAAACAGCGCCCTGGTCCGGCTCCTGTCCGACGAGCTGGGGGTGGCCAGGCGGGACGTCCGGATCGTGGCCGGCGCGACCAGTCGGCAGAAGCTCGTCGTGGTCGATGGCCTGGATGCGGGGACGATCGTTGCCCGCTGGCCCGGCCTGCGAGTATGATCGGGTCTCGTCCGGTGCCCGTGCGCGCCGCGGCGCCCGGGGCGATTGGCTCAGTCGGTTAGAGCGCGCGGTTCACATCCGCGAGGTCACTGGTTCGAATCCAGTATCGCCCACCATCGCTGACCGTGCGCGCATGAACGCGTCCGCGTCACGGTCGCAGCGGGTCGCGCGTCCAACGATCGAACAGCCGGCATGCTCCTCCGCGATGAAGCCCTCGGTCCTCCCCCGGGGGCTTCTTCGTGTCGGCACCCGTGCCGCGGGCCGATCGTCGCGGGGTCCAATGACCCTGGCAGATCTCCACGCTCAGACACGAGCCAAGGCCGCACCGCGGAGGCCCGGAGTCCGGCCCAACGGTCACCGGCGGCAAGTTCGGCCAAGCATCCCGTCAGGCCCCGGCCGTCGGTCGCGCGCTACCCTCCGCCGAGAGCCGGCGCAGGACCGCCGGCAGGATCCCGCCGGCGCGGTAGTACTCGACGTCGATCGGGCCGTCCAGACGGGCGATCGCCTCGAACCGGCGGGTGCCACCGTCGCCCCCGGCCGCCGGGTCACGCAGTGCGCTGACCGCCACCGTCTGGTGCGGGGTCAGCCCCGCCTCGAGGCCCGCCACGCCGAAGACCTCTCGACCGCTCAAGCCGAGGGAGGCGGCCGTCTCGCCGTGCCTGAACTGGAGGGGCAGGATGCCCATCCCGACCAGGTTCGATCGATGGATCCGCTCGTAGCTCTCGGCCAGCACGAACCGGACGCCGAGCAGGGCGGGACCCTTGGCGGCCCAGTCGCGCGATGAGCCCGAGCCATATTCGCGACCGGCCAGGATCGCCAAGGGCACACCCTCGGCCTGGTAGCGCATGGCCACGTCTTAGATGAAGCCGTGTTCGCCGTCCGGCAGGTGGACGGTGTACGGCCCCTCCTCGCCGTCGACCAGTCGGTTGCGCAGCCGGATATTGCCGAACGTGCCGCGGATCAGCACCTCGTGGTGGCCGCGCCGCGCGCCGTACGAGTTGAATTCGAGCGGGCCGACACCGTGCGCCTGGAGCCACTGGCCGGCGGGGGAGGAAGGTGCGATCGAGCCGGCCGGCGAGATGTGGTCGGTCGTGACCGAGTCGCCCAGGACCGCCAGGACACGCGCCCCCGCGATGTCGTGGACCGGCCGTGGTGCCACGGTCATCCCGTCGAAGAACGGCGGCTTGGCGACGTAGGTCGATTCGTCCACCCATTCGTAGCGATCGCCCGACGGGATCGGCAACGCCCGCCAGCGCTCGTCGCCCTCGAAGACCGTGGCGTAGGTCTGGCGGAAAAGTTCCGGGTCGATCGAATCGGCGATCACGGCCCTGACCTCCGCGGGCGTCGGCCAGACGTCGGCCAGGAAGACGGGCGCTCCGTCCGAACCGATTCCCAGCGGCTCGCTGGTCAGGTCGATGTCGACCCGGCCAGCCAGGGCAAAGGCCACCACCAGCGGCGGCGAGGCGAGGTAGCTCGCCGGGGCGAGCGGGTGGATCCGTCCCTCGAAGTTGCGGTTGCCCGACAGGACCGCCGCCACGACCAGGTCGTTGGTCTCGACGGCGGCGGCGACGGCGTCATCGAGCGGTCCGGAGTTGCCGATGCAGGTCGTGCAGCCGTAGCCGGCCAGGGCAAACCCAAGCGTCGCGAGCGGCGCCATCAACCCGGCCGCCTCGAGATAGCCGGTCACGGCCCTGGAGCCCGGAGCCAGCGATGTCTTTACCGTCGGCGCCACGCGCAGTCCCCGGGCGACCGCGTTGCGGGCAAGCAGTCCGGCCCCGACCATGACCGTTGGGTTGGACGTGTTGGTGCACGACGTGATCGCCGCGATCGCCACCGAGCCTGTCCGCACCGATGCACGCTGACCGCCGACCTGGATCTCGACCGGCAGGTACGAGCGCTCGTCGACCTATTGGCCGACGACGACCGGGTTCCGCGGCGCGGCCGCCCCGCCGCCCTCGCGCCGCCCGCCCTCGCCGTGCCCGCCTTCCCCACGCCCGAACGACGACGCGTCGCTGGCCGGGAAGGATTCGGCCGAGGCCTCCTCCACCGACTCGTCGCCGGCGATCGGTTCCTCGCCGGTCAGCCCGGCGATCGAGCCATCCAGCCCGTGCGGAAAGTTGGACCGGAAGTTCTCGCGCAGTGTGGTCAGCGGCACGCGATCCTGCGGGCGGCGCGGACCGGCGACGCACGGATCCACGCGGGCAAGGTCGAGTTCGAGCAGCTCGTCAAAGGCCGGGCCGGCGCCCGGTTCGCGCCACAGGCCCTGGGTCTTCGCGTAGCGCTCGACCAGTTCGATCCGCTCGGGCGGGCGGCCGGTCAGGCGAAGATAGGTCAGGGTCTCGTCGTCGATCGGGAAGAGCGTCGCCGTTGCCCCGAATTCCGGGCTCATGTTGGAAATGGTCGCCCGGTCGGCCAGCGACAGTCCGGCCAGGCCGTCCCCGGCGAACTCGACGAACGATCCGACCACGCCGTGGGTTCGCAGCAGCTCGGTCACGACGAGGACCAGGTCCGTTGCCGTTGAGCCCTGGGGCAGGGTTCCATGGAGTCGCACCCCGACCACGTGGGGCATCGGCAGGTAGAGCGGCTGGCCGAGCAGCACGGCCTCCGCCTCGTTGCCGCCGACCCCGTAACCCAGGACGCCCAGGGCGTTGATCATGGTCGTATGCGAGTCGGTCCCGACCAGCGTGTCCGGGAAGGCGACCTGCCCTCCCTGGCCGTCCTCGCGGTCGGCCACGACGGTGGCCAGGAACTCCAGGTTGACCTGGTGGACGATGCCGGTCCCGGGTGGCACGACGCGCAGGTCGCGGAACGCGGTCTGGGCCCAGCGCAGCAGCTGGTAGCGCTCGCCGTTCCGCTCGTACTCGCGCCCGACGTTGAAGGCGAACGCGCCGGGCGTCCCGAACTGATCGACCTGCACGGAGTGGTCGATGACCAGGTCGGCCGGGACGAGCGGATTGACCCGAGCCGGATCGCCGCCCAGATCCGCCATCGCGTCGCGCATGACGGCCAGGTCGACCACGGCGGGCACACCGGTGAAATCCTGGAGGACGACCCGGGCCGGCATGAACGGGATTTCGGCTTCGGCCGCCACGCCCGGCCGCCAGGCGCTCAGGCGCTCAACGTCGTCCGCGCCGACGATCCCGCCGCCCGCGTGGCGAAGCACGTTCTCGAGCAGGATCTTGATCGTGACCGGTGCGTTGGCGAGGTCGATCCGGCCGGCCAGGGCGGCCAGCCGGCAGTAATCCGGGAGACCCGGGCCGAGGGACGCCCAGGCGCCAAAGGGGTCGATCCGTGACAACGTGGGCGGTCCTCGCTCGCTCGCTACACTCGAAGGGTGCAAGCCTACCGCGCCCGTCGCGATTGGCGCCCGATGCCCGCATGGGCAGGCAAGTGAGGCCCTGGGGCGACCAGCCCGGCGACGACCCGAAGCGCGACCGCGAAGCCGCCAGCGCCGAGCTCGAGGCGGCCGGCATCGATCTCGACCCGACCCCGCCGGCCGAGCGTGACCGTCAGGGCGACCATCCCGAGGCCGGCCACGCCCATCCGCATCAGCATTCCCTGCTGGGTCAGCCGCCGGTCATCGGGATCGTCGGGGCGGGCGCGGTGGGGACTGCGCTCGGCGTCGCCCTGGCCCGCGCGGGCTGGCCGATCCACGCGGTAGCCAGTCGGGACGCGACGAGGCGCGATCGATTTCGTTCGCTGGTCGAGGTCCGCCGGGCGTTCGTCGATCCCGAACCGCTGGTGGAAGAAGTCGAGTTGATCATCCTGGCCGTCCCGGACGACGTCGTGGGGCCACTGGCGAGCACGCTCCGGATGTATGGCGGCCAGGCGCTGATCCATACCAGTGGCGCCCTGGGGGCAGACGTCCTCGCGCCGGCCATGGCGGCCGGGACCCAGATCGGCTCGTTCCATCCGCTGGTCGCGTTCGCCGATACGGAGCGCGCGGTCGAGGCGCTCCACGGCGCCACGGTCGCGATCGAGGCGGACGACCAGCTGGCGACGATGCTGGCGGCCATGGCCGAGGCGATCGGGGCGACCCCGGTCAGGCTCGCGCCGGGGGCCAAGGCCGCCTACCACGCCGCGGCGGTCCTGGCCGCCGGCGGGTTCGTGGCGCTGCTCGATGCCATCGCCGAGCTGGGTCGGGTGGCCGGTCTCGATGAGGCCGGTGCGCTGGCGATCTACGGACGGCTGATCGAGGGCACGCTGGCCAATGCCAGGTCCCTGGGCATTGCCGCCGCGCTGACCGGTCCGATCACCCGCGGCGACGTCGGTACCCTGCGCTCCCACCTCGACGCGCTGCGGGCCCACGCGCCGGGCGCCCTGGAGCTGTACGTGGCGGCGGCCCGGCGCGAGATCGAGCTCGCCGAACGGCGTGGCCCCCTGGCACCGGATGTCGTGCTGGCGATGCGCGCCATGCTCGATCTCGCGCTTGCGCAGCCCGACTGAACAGGTACCATTGCCGCCCATGGAGCACAGCATCGCCGCCAAGTACGCAGCCCGTCCGGCGGCCCGCTTCGTGCGGCCGTCCACCCGGGTCCGCGAACGCCGGCTCGGCCTGCGACCCGCCGGCTCCTTCCAGGCGCCGGGGATGCGCGCCACGGTGCTGCACGGCCTGGATATCGCGCCGCTGACCCAGCTCCGCGCCGGCTGGCGCTCGATTCGACCGGCTCGTCCGAGTCACCCGCGGGGCGGTCGTCCAGGTCCGCGGGTCGTGATGCATTGGGCCCGATCCGGCCGCTTCGGGGCCGGGCCCAGACGCCCGGGCGCCGCATCGGCGCCGTGGCCCGCCTGAGGGCCGTCACCGCCACATCCGCGGGCGGCATCGTGATCCGCCACGAGTCCGGGCGCGCGTGGCTGGTGGTCGGCAGCCGCCGTCGAGAACGAGACAGCCGGACCTGGACGCTGCCAAAGGGCACGCCCAAGCCTGGTGAAACGCGCGAACAGACCGCCCTGCGCGAGGTCGCCGAGGAGACTGGTCTCGAGGTTCGGATCACGACTCCGCTCGAATCGATCGAGTACTGGTTCGTCCAGTCCGGCCAGCGCATTCACAAGACAGTCCACTACTTCCTGATGGACCCGATCGGTGGCGACCTGGCCCTCCACGATCACGAGTTCGAGCAGGTTCGCTGGATCACCTTCGAGGAGGCGCGCACCACGCTGACCTTCGTGACCGAGCGCGCCCTGGTCGCTCGAACCGCGGAGATCGTTGGCGAGGGCAGGCCACGAGCCGCCGGCGCGCACTCGGCCGAGGCCACCACGTGACCGAGGTCCCGCCTTGACCGAGGCGCTCGAGCCGACCGTCCACCTGACTCCGCTCAACGACGCGCATCGAGCGCTCGGGGCGCGCCTGATTGAATTCGGTGGCTGGCTGATGCCGCTCCAGTACGGCTCGATCATCGAGGAGCACCGGACCGTGCGCGAACGGGTCGGGCTGTTCGACCTGTCGCACATGGGCGAGCTGTACGTCGAAGGCCCCGACGCCGGGGCGGCGCTGGCCACTGCCGTGGTCACCGATCCGCCCAGCCTAGCCGTCGGGCGCGCTCATTATTCAATGCTGTGCAGCCCGGACGGCGGAATTATCGACGATCTGATCGTTTACCGGCTGGCCGAAACGCGCTTCCTGGTGGTGGCCAACGCCGGCAACGCGGCCCTGGTCTCGGACACCCTGGCCGAGCGTCTCGTGAAGTCCAAGGCGGTACTCGACGATCGGGCCCTCGCGACCGGCCTCCTGGCGGTCCAGGGGCCCCGGGCCGCCGACGTCCTGGCGCCGCTCACGGACGTCGATCTCGGGACGCTGCGTTACTACGCCATCGCCGAGGGTACGGTCGCCGGGATCCCGGCGCTGGTCGCCCGGACCGGCTACACCGGCGAGGACGGCTTCGAGGTCTTCGTCGAGAGTGGCCTGACGGTCAGGCTGTGGGAGGCCCTGCTCCGGGCGGTCCAGGCGGGGGGCGGCATGGCGGTCGGCCTGGGCGCCCGCGACACGCTCCGGCTGGAGGCCGGCATGCCGCTCTACGGTAACGAGCTCGACCTCGACACCAATCCATTCGAAGCCGGCCTGGGCCGCGTGGTCAAGCTCGCCAAACCGGACGACTTCGTGGGTCGCGCGGCGCTCGAGAAGGTCGCCCGCGACGGTCCTTCGCGCGAGCTCGTCGGGCTCAAGGTCGAGGGTCGCGGGATCGCCCGCCACGGCTACCACGTGTTCGCCGGCGAGCGACGGACCGGAATCGTGACCAGCGGGACGCACTCGCCGACTCTTGGCGTCCCGATCGCGATGGCCTACGTCGCACCGACCGACACCGAGCCGGGTACCGTAGTTGACATCGAAGTCCGCGGCGGCCGCGTCCCGGCCCGTGTCGTCGATCTGCCGTTCTATCGGAGGACTGCCTGACGTGAGCGTGCCGACCGACCTGCGCTACACGAAGGACCACGAGTGGGTCCGGGTCGCCGGCGAGGAGGCGACGATCGGGATCACCGCCTACGCCGCCGATCAGCTGGGCGACATCGTGTTCGTCGAGCTGCCCGATGTCGGGCGCTCCCTGGAGCAGGCCGCCGTCTTCGGTGTCGTCGAGTCGGTCAAGGCGGTCAGCGACCTGTTCGCACCCCTCGGCGGCGAGGTGCTGGCGGCGAATCCGGCCCTTGCCGGTTCGCCCGAGCTGGTGAATTCGTCGCCCTACGACGATGGCTGGATGATCCGCGTTCGGCTGGCCGATGCCGCTGAGGTCGCCGAGCTGCTGGAGCCCGACGCCTACGACGCCCTGACCGCGGCGGGCTGACCCCCCGAGATGCCGTACGGTCCGCACACTGCCGACGACCGGGCTCGGATGCTCGCGGCGCTCGGTCTGACCTCGGTCGACCAGCTCTTCGAGGATATCCCGGAAGCCCTGCGTGCCTCGCCCCTGGACCTGCCCGATCCGGAGCCCGAGCTCGAGCTGGCCGCTCGCCTGAGCGCGTTGGCCGCCCGCAATCGAACGGACCTGGCCTCCTTCCTCGGGGGCGGCGTCTACCGCCACTGGAGCCCGCCCGCGGTCGACCAGCTCCTGCTCCGCGGGGAGTGGTACACGGCCTATACCCCCTATCAGCCGGAGATCAGCCAGGGCACCCTCCAGAGCATCTACGAATACCAGTCGCTGCTGGCCGAGCTGGTCGGCCTGGACGTGGTCTCGGCCTCGCACTACGACGGCGCCGCGGCGACCGCCGAGGCCGCCCTGATGACCTGCCGGCAGACCCGGCGCGATCGGGTCCTGGTCTCGCGTGGGGTCCATCCGCACTACCGGCAGACGCTGCGGACCTACCTCGGGGACCTGGAGTACGAGGAGATCCCGCTGATCGCCGACGGCGATGCGGCCGGCACGACCGATCTGGTCGCCCTCGCGCGGATGCTGGCCGACGCCGACCGACCGGTCGCCGGGGTGATCGCCGCCCAGCCTGACTTTCTAGGTCTGCTTGAGCCGATGCCGGCCATCGCCGGGCTGGCGCACGGCGCAGGAGCCCTGTTCGTGGCGGTGGTCGAGCCGGTCAGCCTGGCCGTCCTGGCGCCACCTGGCGCATACGGTGCCGACATCGCCGCCGGGGAGGGCCAGCCGCTCGGGATCGCGCCGCAGTACGGCGGGCCGTATCTCGGGATCCTGGCCTCGACCGGCACGCTCGTTCGCCAGATTCCCGGTCGCCTGGTCGGGCTGACCACCGACCTCGACGGCCAGCGTGCCTTCGTCATGACCATGCGCGCGCGCGAGCAGGATATCCGGCGGGACAAGGCGGCCAGCAATATCTGCACCAACCAGGCCCTGCTGGCCCTCGCCGCATCGATCTACCTGGCCACCATCGGTCCGCACGGCCTGCGCGACGTGGCCGCTCTCGGCGCGGCCCGGGCAACGGAGCTGGAGGCGGCCCTGGCCGGTGCCGGCGCGCCACGCATCCATCCCGGCCCGTACCTCAACGAATTCGCGGTCCGGGTGCCCGACGCCCGCGCGGTCCACCAGCGGCTGCTGGATCGCGGCGTGCTGGCCGGTCTCGTGCTGGCCGACATCGAACCGGACGACGAGAGCCTGGCCGACGGGCTGCTCGTCTGTGCCACGGAGGTCACCACCTCCGACGAGATCACCCGCTTCGCCGACACGCTCGGCGAGGTCCTGGGCGGACGCCCGCCAACCGCGGTCGAGGCGGGGGCGGGAGCCGACCACGGGGCCGGGGCCGACCGTCGCCCCGTGGCGGGAGGCGTGCGATGAGCGTGGCCGGCAGCCGGCTTCAGCCCACGCTCTTCGAGCGCGGCCGGCCGGGCCGAGGCGGCGGCAAGATCCCGCACCCGCCCGGGGATGCGCTGGGGCGCATCCCGCCCGCCGCCCGCCGCGAGGTGCCGCCGGCTCTGCCCGAGATGAACGAGGCCGATGTCGTCCGCCACTACGTCAACCTGTCGCAGCTCAACTACGCGATCGACACCGGCTTCTACCCGTTGGGCTCGTGCACCATGAAGTTCAACCCCAAGCTCAACGAGTGGGCGGCCCGGCTGCCGGGCTTCGCCAACCTCCATCCGCTCACCCCCGACGCGGCTGCCCAGGGCACCCTGCAGCTGCTCTGGGAGCTCGAGGGCGCCCTTGCCGAGATCTCGGGGATGCGTGCGGTCAGCCTTCAGCCGGCGGCCGGGGCCCAGGGCGAGCTGACCGGGATCCTGATGATCCGGGCCTACCACCGGGCGCTCGGCGATACCCAGCGTGACGAGATCCTCGTGCCCGATTCGAGCCACGGGACCAATCCGGCGACCGCCTCGATGGCCGGTTTCCGGACAGTCACGATCCCGTCGGCCGCGGATGGCGGTGTCGATCTGGAGGCGTTCCGGGCGGCGCTCGGGCCGCGCACGGCGGCGGTCATGATCACCAACCCGTCCACCCTCGGTCTGTTCGAGGCGTGCATCGGGGAGCTGCTCGAGGCGATCCACGCGGCGGGCGCCCTGGCCTACATGGACGGTGCCAACCTGAACGCGATCCTGGGCCGGTTCAAGCCGGGCGAGGCCGGCTTTGACGTCATGCACTTCAACGTCCACAAGACGTTCTCGACGCCGCACGGCGGCGGCGGTCCGGGGG
>JBKKDW010000057.1:0-14024 GCA_046708025.1 Candidatus Limnocylindrales bacterium | reverse complement strand
CCAGTCGCCGGTGCTAGACTCCGGGGCGTCGGGGCGTGGCGCAGTCTGGTAGCGCACCAGTCTGGGGGACTGGTGGTCGTCGGTTCAAATCCGGCCGCCCCGACCACATTCGTGCACGGGATCCCCTGCCGACCCTACTTGTGCGACTGCCCGAAGTCGTTACAGGTCAACGGGCCCACGGCTTCAAAAAGCGCCGCAAGGTCTATCGGGCCGGGCAAGGCGGCGAAGGTCTGGGCGATACGGCCAACACCGCCACAGCTCTTGTCGTTCGGCACGCCGCCCTCGCCGGCGAGCGCCGGGGCAGCCGTTGTGACGACAAGCAAGGCGGCCGTCACGCCGATCAGCAGGTATCTCTTGACTGGCTGCATGGTGCCGATTTCCTCCCTCATTCCGCGGTTGGGCTCGCCAATGGCTCAGCGCGGTTCAACAGATGTACTCCAGGGACGCTCCCGGTGTCGAGCGGTGTCAGGAGAGAATCGGTGCTTGGGCGCACCGCGGACCAGACGCAGGCTTAGCGCGAGCTGACCTTCGCGGTCGGCGGTCCGAGTCTTCGACGCGACCGAAAGTCCTACTTGCCCCGGTACTGACGACCTGTTGATGCGCCGCACCACGCCACCGATCTTATCGATCACAAGTCGCGAGCAACGCGAAAGGGGGCGATTGACGACGGAAGGGTACCGATGACCGCGTTTCTGACCTCGACCGGCACGCCGAGCCGGAAGCCGATCGCTGTCGCGTTGGCCGGAGCACTGTTGGCAAGCCTCGCCAGCCCAGCGGGCGCGGCGACGCCGATTCCTGGCGCGACGAAGGTCTACAGCTGCGTCAACAAGACCACGCAACAGGTGCGGATCGTGCCGTATCGTGCCACGTCAACCTGCCGACCGGACGAACGCGTGGTGACATTGCAGCGTGTGGGGCCGCAGGGTCCCCAAGGTCCGACAGGCCCCGCTGGCCCGATCGGGATCGACGGCCCGATCGGGATCGACGGCCCGACCGGCCCTGTTGGTCCGACCGGCCCGAACGGTCCAACAGGCCCCGTTGGCCCGATCGGGATCGACGGCCCGACCGGCCCTGTTGGTCCGACCGGTCCGAACGGTGCGACAGGCCCCGCCGGCCCGACCGGCCCCGCCGGCCCGACCGGAGCGACCGGCCCCGCCGGGCCCGCCGGCCCGAGCTCCGGCGCAACGATTGTCCAGGACGGACCTGGCGCCGCGACCTCACCGAACGCTCTTCAGAACACGAGGTTTACCGACGTGGCTGCGTGTGCGGGCGGCCAGATCATCCTTGGTGGCGGAGGTCAGATCATCTCCACCCAGGCGCGAAAGACGACCATCCTCGAGTCGTACCCGAATTCCTCGACCACTTGGACGATCGTTGGTATCGTGACCAACAATCTGACTGGTGGCGCCACCGCACAGATGACCGCGTACGCGATCTGCGCCAACCCCTGAGGCGGCCTCTCGACCGTCGATCTCAGGCCGCGTCTTGGCACGGCAGCCGCACCGCACGCTCCGAAGTCGCTCAATGGGCGCTCGAGCGCCGGCCCGGTGATGCCGCGATGGCGGTGGCCGAGATTCCGAGCGTTCAGGTCCGGCTCGGGCGCCTCGACGCGACCCTCCGAGCCGCCCGGGCCGGCCTGCTCGATGGCGCCCGCCGCTGGATGACGTCGCCCGCCCGGTGAGCCGATAATGGCTGCGTCGCCACCATCCCGAGGGAGGTCCTGTCTGACCCGTGCCACCGATCAATGAGCTGACGCGCATCGAGCCGGCCCATCTCGACCGGCTTGACCACCAGGGCATCTTCACGACCGGCCTGCTGCTCGAGGTGTCGGAGACCGTGACTCGCCGACAGACCCTGGCGGACCAGATCGACGCAACCACGAACGACGTCCTGATGTGGCGCGACGAGGCGCTCATGCTCAACCTCGCGAGCTTCGGTCCGAGTGAGCACCACCTCATGATCCAGGCGGGCATCGAGGGCCTGCGCCAGATCCTGGACCTGCCGCTCGAATCCCTCCGGGAGCGCATCCGAACGGCCGCGATCGAGCTCAAGGTCGAGCCGCCCTCCGACCTGACCATGGAGGGCTGGTGGGACCAGGCCAAGACCCTCGAGGACGAATGACCGGGGCCGCACGGGCCAGGATGCGCTGAGTGAACTTCGTCGGCCGACGCGCCCTGTTGCTCCTGATCGGTCCGGGGGCGGCGATCGTTATCGTGACGCTCGCGGTGCTGCCGTTCCTGACGCCCCAGTGGGTCGCCTTCGAGCAGGGTCGGGCGAACGCCAGCGCCTGGACGGGCTATTCGAGTGCGGAGCTCCGGATGGCAACGGACGCGATCCTGGTCGATCTGGTGTTCGGGCCGCCGGACTTCGACGTTGAGGTCCGGGGTGAGGCCGTGCTCGATGAGCGCGAGCGCGGCCACATGCGCGACGTGCGGTCGCTCTTCGCAGGCCTGTGGGTGCTCGCCGCTTTTTCAGTCGTCGTGCTCCTGGCGGCGGGCCGACGGCGCGATCGCCGCGCCTTTTGGCGGGCCGTCCAGCGCGGGGCGCTCGGGCTGATTGGCGCCGTACTCGTCGTCGGCTTGGTCGCGCTCATCGCTTTCGAGGTGCTCTTCGACACATTCCATCGGATCCTGTTTCCGGCCGGTTCGTACACCTTCGACCCGGCGACGGAGCGCCTCGTCCAGCTCTTCCCATTCCAGTTCTGGGAGGAAACGGCCATCGTTGTCGGCATCGCGATCGTCGTCCTCGCCCTGGTGGCTACCGCCATCGCGGGCAGGCGCGTGGCGCAACCCGCGGGAGCCGCGCCGGGCATCCAACGGGCGGTCAGCCTGCGACCGGGTCGATGACCGTGCCCACCCCTCGGACGCTGCTCAGCGTGGAGGCTGCGCTGGACGCGATCCTGAGCGACGTCGCGCCCGTCTCGACAGAGCAGATCATCACCGCTGCATCGCTTGGGCGCGTCGTCGCCGATGCCGTGACCGCCCGGATCTCGCTGCCCCCATGGCCGAACTCGGCGATGGATGGCTACGCGGTGCGCGCCGCCGACACCGAAGCCGCCCATGAGGACGTGCCCATCCAGCTGCGGATCATCGCCGACATCCGCGCGGGCGCCGGGTCAGCCGTCGAGGTTCACGCAGGGGCGGCCGCCCGAATCGCAACGGGAGCGCCTCTCCCGCCAGGCGCGGACGCCGTCATCCCGGTGGAGCTGACGACGCCGCTCGACGCTAACGGGAGCCGGGGCCAACGCGGCCGCGACGCAACCGGTCCGGTCCCGGCGGCCTGCCTCATTTACCGGGCGGTGACCGTCGGCGGGTCCGTGCGCCTGGAGGGGAGCGACCTGCACGCCGGCGCCACACTCCTCCAACCGGGTTCCGCGATGACGGCCGCGGCAATCGCCCTGGCCGCCGGCGCGGGCGTCGACCAGATCGTGGTCCATCGTCGCCCGCGGGTGGGCGTGCTCGCCACGGGTGACGAGGTTCGGGCACCGGGCCAGCCGCTCGGTCCGGCAGGCATTCCCGATGCCAACGGCCCGGGCCTCCGCGCCCAGGTGACCGCCGCCGGTGCCGAAGCGATCGATCTCGGGATCGCGACGGACGACCTGGCCGACGTCCTTCTGCGACTGCGCAGCGGCATCGAAGGGGGTGCCGACGTCCTGATCGTTTCAGGCGGCGTGTCGGTCGGGCCGTACGACGTCGTCAAGACGGCCATGGAAACGGTCGGGCGGGTCGATGTCTGGCGAGTTGCCGTGCAGCCGGGCAAGCCCTTCGCGTTCGGAACGGCTCCGCGAGCCGGGGGCGGCGCGCCGATCCTGGTCTTCGGCCTGCCCGGCAACCCAGTCTCCTCGGCCGTCACCTTCGAGTTGTTCGTCCGCCCGGCGATCCGCCGCCTGTCCGGCCGGCACGATCTCCTCCGACCGGCCGATCGCGCCGTCCTGGGTGAAGCGGTCACGAAGAGCCAGGGCCGGCGTGCCTTCCTGCGTGTCGTGGCCTCCCGCGGCGACGACGGCGCCCCTGTGCGTGATGAGCGAGGTCGGGTGCTTGTGCGACTTGCGGGAGGGCAGGGGAGCCACGTCATTTCGGCCCTCGCTGCCGCCGACGCCCTCGCGATCGTGCCGGAGGCCGACGACCGTCTGCCGGCCGGTTCGGAGGTCGCGTTGTGGTGGTTGGATAGAGGCTGATCGTGTCGATCTCTCGTGACTCCTAGCCGCTATCCTCGACGCATGACGGACTACCGCCCCGACCAGAAGCCCGCCCCCCGCGCCGAACGGCGCCGGCTCTCCCACGTCGACCGGTCCGGCCGGCCGCGGATGGTCGACGTGTCAGCCAAACCGGTCACGGCGCGTCGCGCCGTTGCCGAAGCGAGCGTCGCCGTCTCGCCCGAAACGATGAGCCTGGTCATCGACGGGGGCGGCTCCAAGGGCGACGTTCTCGGCGTGGCCGAATTGGCCGGGGTGATGGGCGGCAAGCGCACGAGCGAGCTGATCCCGCTGTGCCATCCCCTGCCGCTCACCGACCTCCTCGTGACGATCACGCCCGATCGCGCGGCGGGCGTCCTGCGCGTCCGGGCCGAGGCGGCCACGACCGGGCAGACCGGGGTCGAGATGGAGGCGATGACCGCGGCATCGGTCGCCGCGCTGACCGTCTACGACATGGTCAAGGGCGTTGAACGCGGCGTGGAAATCCGAGCCGTCCGGCTCATCTCGAAGACCGGCGGCGACAGCGGGACGTGGGTCCGTTCGCCGGGGCCTGTGGACGACCGACCGGTGCGCCGGCCGGGCGAGCGGATCGCGGGGAGGGCGGGCGGAAGGCGCAAGGGGGGCGCGTGACGGATCGGGCCGTTCGCTCGGCGCTCGTGATCACTGCCAGTGATGGCGCGGCCGCCGGCGTTCGCGAGGATGCCTCCGGCGCCCGCATCGCCGACCGGCTGGCTGAGCTTGGCTACATTGCTGAGCGCATGGTTGTCCCCGACGATCGAGCCGGAATAGAGAGCGCCCTCGCCGACGGCGCACAGCGCCACCCGCTGGTCATCACCACGGGCGGCACCGGCCTGACGCCGCGCGACGTGACGCCCCAGGCCACCCTCGCCGTGCTCGATTACGAGGTTCCGGGCCTGGCCGAGGTGATGCGCGCCGCGGGGCGGACGAAGACGCCGTTCGCCGACCTGTCGAGAGGCGTCGCCGGGGTTCGCGGTCGATCGTTGATCGTCAACCTGCCGGGCAGCCCCAGGGGCGCGCTCGAATCATTGAACGCGATCGCAGGCGTGCTCGAACACGCGCTGGACACCCTGGCCGGGCCCTACGATCACGGGAGGGCCGAGCTGGCGGCGCCCGACGGGACGACGGGCGAGCCCGCACCACCGACCGCCCCGGAACCACCGAGGCGCTGATGTTCGAGCCGTTCGCCGAGGTTCCGGCGTACCCGCTCGTGTTTCCCGTGTTCTGGGGCGCAGCCGCTTTCTTCGCCCTGGCCATGGCCCGCCATCTGCGGGTCTTCGCAGCCGCTGGACCCTCGTCGACGTTCGCCAACGTCCCGGCTCGCCTAGTCGGCCTCGTCCAGTACGCGTTTGTCCAGACAAGGATGTTCAAGGACGTGCGCGCCGGCGTCATGCACGCTGGGATCTTCTGGGGCTTCGTCCTGCTGACCATCGGCACCGCCGACATCGTGACCGGAGGCGTCATCCAGACGGCTCTGACGGCGCTGTTTGACGGTGTCCTGTGGGCGGCGATCAGCGCCATGCAGAATGTGGTCGCGCTAATCGTGCTGGCCTCGATCGGTTGGGCGTACGTCCGTCGCCTCATCACCCGGCCGGCGCGACTGACCTTCAATCGCGACGCGCTGCTGATCCTGGGGATGATCGGCGGCGTGGTCGCGACCGAGCTTCTGGCCCAGACGTTCGAGGTCGCCCGCTACGGCGATATCCGCGGCGCATTCGTTGCGAATGCACTGGCGATCCCACTGCGCGGCCTCGCCTCGACGGTTCTCGAGGTCGGTTTCACGCTGCTGTGGTGGGGTCACATCGCGCTCGTCGCGGCATTCCTGTGCTACCTGCCCTTTTCCAAGCATCTCCACATCGCCACGAGTTTCCCCAACATCCTCTTTCGCAAGCTCGCCCCGCGAGGCGAACTCCCGAGAATGGATCTCGAGGACGAAGCCGCGACGTTCGGCCTCAAAACCCTCCAGGATCTGGGCTGGAAGGATCTGCTCGACGGCTTCACGTGCACCGAGTGCGGCCGCTGCCAGGCGGCCTGTCCGGCCTGGGCGACCGGCAAGCCGCTCAACCCCAAGACCTTCATCATGGGCATCCGCGACATGGCCGTCGACGCCGAGCAGGGGATCGACCTGATCCCCAACAACCCGATCGTGCGCGAGACGTACGACCTCGACAACACCCGGCCCGCTGCCGCCGCGCTGGCCCGCCCGATCGTCGATAGCGCCATCCCGTACGACGCGGTCTGGGACTGCGTCACCTGCGGGGCCTGCGTGGAAGCCTGCCCGGTACTCATCGAGCACGTCGACAAGATCGTCGGGCTGCGCCGCAACCTGGTGCTCGAGGAGAGCCGCTTCCCGCAGGAACTGACCCCGGCCTTCCGGGCGATGGAGACCCAGGGCAACCCGTGGGGCCAGCCCGCGAGTGCCCGGACCGACTGGACCAGGGATCTGCCCTTTGACGTGCCGCTGGTGGCCGACCTCGCGGCCGCCGGGCGTGTCGGCGAACTCGAGGTCCTCTACTGGGTCGGCTGCGCAGCGGCGTTCGACCCGCGCAACCAGAAGGTCGCCCGGGCGGTTGCAACCTGCCTCCACGCGGCGGGGGTCACCTTCGCGATTCTCGGTCAGGAGGAGTCGTGCACCGGCGACCCGGCTCGCCGGATGGGCAACGATTACGTCTTCCAGATCCTGGCCTCGGGCAACGTCGAGACGCTAAACCGCTACGCCCTGGGCGAACGCACGATCGTGACTGCCTGCCCGCACTGCTTCAACACGATTGGCAACGAGTACAGCCAGCTCGGCGGGGCGTTCAGGATCGTCCATCACAGCACCTACCTGGCGGGGCTGGTCGCCTCGGGCCGCCTGGCGACCGTGCCGGAGGACGCGACGACGACCACCGGCGACCATCGTCCGGGCGCGGTCACCGTGCACGACTCGTGCTATCTCGCCCGTTACAACGACGTGGTCACGGCCCCCCGGTCCGTGCTCGGGGCGGCCGGCGTCACCGTGACCGAGATGGAGCGGTCGGGCAAGGAGACCTTCTGCTGCGGGGCCGGCGGTGGACGGATGTGGATGGAGGAGACCCGCGGCACCCGGATCAATGCCGAGCGGGCCCGCCAGGTCGTCGAGACCGGCGCCGCCACCGTTGCCACGGCCTGTCCCTTCTGCATGGTCATGCTCAGCGACGGGCTCGCGGCCGCCGCTGGCGGTCAGGCCGTGGCGACCCTCGATGTCAGCGAGGTGCTGGCGGCGCGGATCGCGGCGACCCCGGCAGATCGGCGGCTGCCGGTCGTCGGGTAGGCCCGGGCTGCTCCTTCCTCAGCCCGGGAACTTGGCGCCGCAGGTGATGCAGCGGTCGTCCGTCCAGAGGTTGCCCATGCCGCACTTCGGACAGCGTTTCTCGCCCTCGGTGGAGGCCGCGAACGGGGATTCGGGAGGCGGCTCAAGGGCCCGGCGTTGCTTGCGCAGGATCGCCAGCGTGGCGAGGATGCCCAACGCCGCCGCGAGGGTCATGGCGAGGAGTTGCTGGGCTTGGTCCATGTCGGTACCCCGAGCGGGCTGGGGCCGAGGCCCCCGGAGCAGCGGCTGACCAGATGCGAGCAGCATACGCCCGCCGCCGCGAGCCGCCGCCCGGCCGGGTGCTACGATCGCCCGTGGTGACCGCGACGAGCCCAGCCCTCGGCCCCTACCGGTTGAGCGAGGAGCAGCAGCTCCTGCGCGACGCCGTTCGCGTGCTCGCCGATGAGCGCGTGGCGCCGCGCGCGGCCGAGATCGATCGGACCGGCGAGTTTCCCCAGGATCTGCGCGAGTTGTTGGCCGCCCAGGACATCCTCGCCCTGCCCTTCCCGGTGGAGCACGGCGGACTCGGCGGTGAGCTGTTGTCCTTCTGCCTGGCCGTCGAGCAACTCAGCCGGGCGTGTGCGACGACCGGCCTGATCCTCGCGGCCCACGAGCTCGGGGCCCTGCCACTCATTCTGGCCGGCACGCCCGAGCAGCAGGCCCGCTGGCTTCCGAAACTGGCGTCCGGGGAGACCCTGATCGCGTTCGCCCTGACCGAGGCCGAGGCCGGCTCGGACGTTGCGGCGACCCGCACTCGCGCCGTCCTCGACGGTGACGAATACGTCATCAGTGGCTCGAAACGGTTCATCACCCACGGCTCGATCGCCGACCTGATCACGGTCTTCGCCATCACCAACCCGGACGCCGCCCGGCATCGGCGGCTGTCCTGCTTCATCGTCGAAGTCCCGACCGCGGGCTTCTCGGTCCCTCGGGTCGAGCACAAGATGGGCATCCGCGGGAGTCCAACCGCAGAACTCGCCTTCGAGGGCGTCCGGGTCCCGGCGGCGAACCTCGTCGGCGAGGAGGGGGGCGGTTTTGGGCTGGCGATGCGGACCTTCGATCGGAGCCGCCCGGGGATCGCCGCCCAGGCCGTCGGCATCGCCCAGGGCGCTCTCGAAGTCGCGGCCCGATACGCCGCCCAGCGCCGCCAGTTCGGAAAACGGATCGGGGATCTCCAGATGGTCGGCGCCATGCTGGCCGATATGGATGCCACCACCGAGTCCGCGCGCCAGCTGCTGTACAAGGCGTGCGTCGAGATCGAGGGCGGCTCGGCCGAGGCCAGTCGCTGGTCGGCGATGTGTAAACTCGTCGCCGGGGATGCGGCGATGCGGGTCACCACGGACGCGGTCCAGGTCCTTGGTGGCTACGGCTACATCGATGAGTTCCCGGTCGAACGCATGATGCGCGACGCCAAGATCACCCAGATCTACGAGGGTACCCAGCAGATCCAACGGCTCGTCATCGCGCGGGCGCTGCTTGGCAAGGACGGCTGACCGGCCGGGAGGAGCTCCATCTCGTGCACATCGTCGTCCTCGTCAAGCCCGTCCCGGACCCGGCCTCCGGGGGCGAACGCCTGGGTTCCGACCACCGGCTCGATCGGGCCGCCGCCCCGGCCGTGGTCAACGGCAACGACGAGTACGCGCTCGAAGCGGCGCTGAAGCTGAGCGCGGCCGCCGGCGAGGGGAGCGAGATCACGCTTCTGTCGATGGCCCCGGTGTCGGCCCCCGAAACGATGCGCAAGGCTCTGGCGATGGGCGCCACTCGTGGGATCCACGTTACCGATCCGGCCCTGGCCGGGTCGTGCGCCGTATCGACGGCCAGGGTGCTGGCGGCGGCACTCAGGTCACTCGAGTTCGATCTCGTGCTGGCCGGGGTCGACACGTCCGATGGTCTGGGTGGGACGGTGCCGGCGGCGGTCGCCGCGCATCTCGGCCTGCCGCTCCTCTCCTGGGCCGCCCGGATCGAGCCGGACGAGTCCGCCGGAACGGTGCGCGTCCAGCGGATCAGCCCGACCGGCCATGACCTGCTCGAGGCGCCGATGCCCGCCCTGGTCTCGTGCACCCAGGCGCTCGGTGAGCCGCGCTATCCATCGCTCAAGGGGATCATGGCGGCCCGCTCCAAGGAGATCGTGACCCGCTCATTGGCCGATCTCGACCTTGACCCGGCGACCGTCGGCGGCGCCGTCGCCACGACCACCGTCCTGGGCACGACGGTGCCGCCGGCCCGCGGCGCGACCGAGGTCGTGCGCGGCACGGCGCAGGAAGGCGCCGCCAGGATCGTCGAATTTCTTACCCAGCGACGGCTCATCTGATGGGGGCCCTGTGGGTGATCGGCGAGCCGGACGCAGACGGTGGGCTGGCCCGGATCAGCGCGGAGACCGCGACCCTCGCCCGTGAGCTCGGTGACGCGAGCGGGCGCGCCGTGATCGGTGTGGTGGTCGGCGCGGAACCGACCGCGGCCGCCGACGAGCTGGCGGGCTACGTGGCTGTGGTGTGGGCGATCACGGAATCCGGAGCGGCCGATCAGACATGGTCGCCGCTCGCTGCCGCGCGCGTGGCGGGCCTGATCGCCGCTGCCGCACCAGCGGAAGCGCCCGACGCGATCTTCGTCGGGGCGGGTCCCGACGGCCGCGACTTCGCCGGCGCCCTTTCCGCCCTGACCGGCCTTGGGGTACTCACGAGCGCCACGGCGGTCACCTGGATGGACGCTGGACCGGTGGTCGAGATGAGCGCGTTCGGCGGCAAGCTCCAGACCACCTCCGGATTCAGTGGCGGGCGGGGCATCGTGACGGTGCGCCCGAACGTCGTGACCGCCACTCCCGCGGGCGCAGCCGGGAAGGTCGAGCCGCGCGACGCAACGGGCGCGGCGGCCCCGGCTGTCAAGGTCGTGGAGCGGGTCAGCGAAGCCGGTGCCGCGGCCCCGATCGAGGAGGCGCGGATCATCGTAGCCGGCGGTCGGGGCATCGGCGGGCCGGACGGCTTCAGCCTCGTCGAGCAGCTCGCCGACGCGCTCGGTGGAGCGGTCGGTGCGACGCGCGCCGCGGTCGACCAGGGCTGGATTGGCTACAGCCAGCAGATTGGGCAGACTGGCAAGATCGTCAAACCGGAGCTGTACCTGGCGCTGGGCATCAGCGGCGCCATCCAGCATAAGGTCGGAATGCAGACCGCCGGCAGCATCGTGGCGGTCAACCGCGATCCAGAGGCCCCGATCGCCGATTTCGCCGACCTGCTCATCGTCGGCGACCTGTTCGAGGTGGGCAACGCGCTACTCGAACAATTGCGCGCCCGGCCCGGCTGACCGGACCGCCGGGGACCATCGTGGAACTGGCAGCCATTATTCTGCCGATCATGGCCTTCATTGCGCTGGCCGCTGGCCTCGTGGTGGTCTTTCGAGGGACGGCCCGGATTGCCGCGCGAACGCGTGAACTCGAGCGATTCCGCAGCGGGGTCAAGGACCTGGCCGCAAGGGTCGACGCATCGCTTGGATCAGCTGCGGGACGAATCGACGCCGTCCGTCACCAGCGGGCCGGCCCGGAGGTCATCGCTGAGGCCGTCGTCGAGGCGATCGCCGCCGTGGAACGATTTGGCGACGAGGTGCGCGCCTTCCGGACGCCCAAACGAGGGCACGCCATCCGCGATGATCTGGCCGCCGACCTGGAACGGGCGAGCCGGGCCCTGGGCATGGTCGAGCACGGCGCCAACATCCAGGCGTCGTCGCGTCGCGGCAGCCGCGACCTGGAGGCCCAGACCACGATCAAGCGCGGCTACCTGAAAAAAATTCACGCCCGCGAGGCGATCGCCCGGCATGCCATCCGGGCGGACGACCTGTCGATCGACGAGCCGAATACGCTGGCCGGCCCCCGATTCGGCGGATGACCGGCCGTTCTGACCACACCATCTAGTGGTATCCTCGGTCTACACCACAAGCCCTTGTGGTTCGACTCACCAGGAGAGCGATGCGCTGCCCCCAGTGCGCCGAGCGCGAAACCCGCGTTGTCGACTCCCGCGATCTCGATGACTCGGCCACCATCCGGCGTCGCCGCGAGTGCGCCGGCTGCGCGTTCCGGTTCACCACGTATGAGCGCGTCGAGGCCGCCCGGCTCATCGTGATCAAGCGCGATGCCTCCCGCCAGGAGTTCGATCGCGAGCGACTGGTGTCCGGCCTGCGCAAGGCCCTGACCCGACGACCGGTTCCCGATGGCGCAGCGGAGGCCGCGGCAGACGCGATCGAAGCCGAGCTGCGGTCAGCCGGCGTCAGCGAAGTACCCTCTTCACGCATCGGAGCGCTGGCGATGGAGCAGCTGCGCGGCATCGACCAGATCGCCTACATCCGGTTCGCCAGTGTCTACCAGAGCTTCGAGGACCTCGAGGCGCTCAAGCGTGAAGTGGACTCGCTGTACGCCGAGCGGGGCAGCGCGAGCAACCCCACGTGAGCGTGCTGTCCGATCGCGACATCCGCCTCGCCCTGGAAGCCGGGCGGGTCAGAATCGATCCGTACGACGTCCACGATCTCCAACCGTCGTCGGTCGACCTCCACCTCGATCGACGCTTCCGGGTCTTCCGCAACAACCGCTACGCGTTCATCGACGTACGTGCCCCGCAGCCGGATCTGACCGAGCTCCTGACGATCGAGGACGACGAGCCGTTCATCCTTCATCCGGGGGAGTTCGTCCTCGGCCAGACCCACGAGTGGGTCGAGCTGCCGGACGACCTCGTGGCGAGGCTGGAGGGCAAGTCGAGTTTGGGGAGGCTCGGCC
This sequence comes from Candidatus Limnocylindrales bacterium, assembly GCA_046708025.1. GTDB lineage: Bacteria > Chloroflexota > Limnocylindria > Limnocylindrales > CSP1-4 > SPCO01. The sequence goes on along the minus strand of JBKKDW010000057.1, from coordinate 1,724 downwards.
TTCTCATTCACTCCACCGCGGGCTACGTCGACCCGGGTTGGAGGGGCAACCTGACGCTCGAGCTGTCGAACGCGGCCAACCTGCCGATCGCGCTGTATTCGGGGATGCGGATCGGCCAGATCAGCTTCTTCAAGATGTCGAGCCCGGTCGATCGGCCGTACGGCTCACCCGAGCTCGGTTCCAAGTACCAGGGCCAGTCGGAGCCGACCGCGTCAGCCTTCCATCGAGACTTCGAGAGTGAACCCCGGACCGGGGATTCGTCGGGGTCGTAGACAGATGGCGATCAACGACACCGTCGACTGGGCCCGTGAGCTGGGCGGCGGTGTCCGGGTCGCACTCGTCCAGGCGGGAACGTTCAGGTCCGATGCCGGAGCGCTGTTCGGTCCCGTGCCCTGGTCGATGTGGGGCCGGCAGGTCAACGACGAACTTGACGAAGCACGCCGTCTCCTCCAGGCGCTCAACTGCCTGCTGATCGAGACGCCGGCGGGCCGGGTCCTGGTCGAGACCGGGATCGGCGACCGGGTCGATGACAAGACGCGCGCGATGCGCGGCTACGAGGGCCCGTGGATCGCGGCGGCGATGGAGACGGCGGGGTTCGACCCGGCGACTGTCGACGTGGTCGCACTGAGCCATCTGCACTTCGACCATGCCGGAGGGTTGCTGCGGGCCGACGGTGGCCGCGCTTTTCCGCGAGCATCGATCGTGGCCCAGCGTGCCGAGTGGGAGGTGGCTCTCGGCAACAACCCGCGCCTGGTGGCCTCGTACGTCCAAGCCGAGCTCGCCCTGGTGCGCGATTGGGGCGCCGAAAGCTGGGTCGAGGGCCAGCGCGAGATCCTGCCCGGGGTCTCCGTGGTGCCAACGGGAGGCCACTCGACGGGCCACCAGGCGGTCGTGGTGCGCGGTGGGGGAGCCGGCGGTCGGACCCTGGCGTTCTTCGGGGACCTGATGATGCGGCCGTGGGCCGCCAATCCGCGCTGGGTCACCTCGTTCGACGACTTCCCGCTGGATTCGGTCGCCCGCAAGGCCGATCTGTTCGCCCAGGCCGCCGACGAGGGCTGGATCGTCGTGCTGTCACACGAGCGCAATCATCCTATCGGCCGGCTGGTCCGCGACCGGGACCGATTCCGCTACGAAGCGGGCTGAACGGCTACGGCAGGATTGCCTCGATCCCGGCGACCGCGGCTGCCTCGTCAACCGTCTTGCCGACCGAGTCGATCACGCCGTCCGGCCGGACGAAGACCTGGGTCGGCAGCCCGAACACCCGGTAGCGCCGGTAGATGTGGCCCGAGGCGTCGAAGCCGATCGTGTAGCCGAGGTCGAAGCGCTCGGCGTAGGCGCGAATGTCCGCAGGCTCGGTCTCCTGGACCGCGATCGCGACGACGACGAGTCCGGCGTCTCGATAGCGCTCGGCCATCTCGCGGATGATCGGCGTTTCCTGCTGGCAGGGTGGGCACCAGCTCGCCCAGAAGTTGATCCAGACAGCCTTGCCGCGCAGGTCGGCGAGGCGGATCGGCGCCCCATTGAGATCGGTCAACTGCGTCGTGCCTCCCTCGGGCCGGGCGATCTCTAGCTCTGGCGCAAGATCGCCCGGGCGCAGGCCGGGGATCGGCGAGCCAACGAGGTAGGCAGACGAACCCGGAACGGGAAGACCCGGCGTGATGGAGCCCAGCGGGCGAGGCGCGAGGGTGCCGATGAGCGCCGCGCCCATCATCGCCACGATCGCG
>JBKKDW010000056.1:0-2610 GCA_046708025.1 Candidatus Limnocylindrales bacterium | reverse complement strand
CAGATCCGAATAGCCTTCGGGGTCCCCTTCTTCAGGGAAGGGGACCCCGTTCTGTCCCGAACAAAGAAGGAGGGTCGCTGATGAGGCGGATTCTCGGACCGGTCGCGGTCGTGCTGCTGATCGCCGGGTTGCTGCCGGCACACGTTCTGGCCGCAACCGGGCCGAAATTCACGGCCGAGCCCGGTGGCGCAACCGCTGGCACGGTCTGGGCCCAGCAGCCGCAGATCGCGATCAAGACCGGGAACAACGTCGTCGAGTCGGCGACCGGGACGATCAGCATCGCCATCTCGTCCGGCACGGGCGCGGCCGGAGCCGTCCTGACATGCGCGGCGACGACGGTGACCCTGGTGAACGGCGTCGCGACGTTCGCCGGCTGCCGGATCGACAAAGCCGGGACGGGCTACCGCCTCAGCGCGACCTGGAGCCAGGGTGGCTCCGACGAGAGCGCGTCATTCAACATCACGGGCGGTAGCGGTACCAAGCTCGGCTTCACCGTTCAGCCGGCCCGCGGCACGCCTGGGGTGGCCTTCGCCATCCAAGCGTCCGTCGCGATCCAGGACGCGGCCGGCACGACGCTCCCGAACGCACCTGCCACGACGGTGACCCTCGCGGTTGGAGCCAACCCGGGTGGAGCGACGCTGACCTGCAGCGGAGGCTTGAGCAAATCCACCGTCAATGGCGTGGCGGTGTTCAGCGGCTGCCGGCTCGACAAGGTCGGGGTCGGCTACACGGTGGTCGCGACGGCCGTCGGCTTGACCTCGGCCGCGAGCGCCCAGTTCGACGTGGCCGATCGCCTCGCCTTCACCACCCAGCCCGCCGGCGCGACGAGCGGAATCGCGTTCACCACGCAACCCGCCATGGCGGTCCGGGCCGGCGCCAACGCGACCGCAACGCATGACAGCGCGACCGTGGTAACGCTCTCGATCAAGCCGGGCACCGGCGCCCCGGGTGCCACGCTGACCTGCTCGGGAGGCCTTTCGAAGACGGCGGTGAACGGTGTCGCGACGTTCGCCGGATGCAAGATCGACAAGGCGAGTCCAACGTCGCCTGCCAATCCGTACGTCCTGGTCGCCACCGCGAGCGGGCTCACGCTCACGGAGAGTGCGACCTTTGCGGTGGGGTCAGGCGCCAACCTCACCATCTCGAATTCAGCGTCGGTGATCACGTGGGCGAGTCAATTCACGATCAGCGTGCGGATCGACCAATCGGGCGCCAGCCGCGCGGTCCAGGTCCAGGGCAGCCGGGATGGCGCCAACTGGACGGCGATCGTGTCGCTCAACACCGATGCCTCCGGGAACGCCTCCTACGTGTACGCACCGGTGACGAACCTGTACTACCGGGCCGTGTTCGCCGGAGCGCCCGATCTCGGCGCGTTGACCAGCACCACCACCCGGACAGTGGTTCGCCAGATTTCGATCCTGCGACCGATCAACCGCGGGTCCACGCTGGTCCAGCCGGTGGCCCTGGGAACGACCATCAAGTTCACCGACACGGTCCGGCCGGCTCGTCCCGAGTTACCGCCCGCGACGGTTCGATTCGTGTTCTACCGCCTGGCGACCGACGGCGTCTGGCGGCTCCATGAGCAGCGTGACCTGGTCATCAACTCGTTGGGACAGGCATCCACGACCTGGACCTTCCCGACTACTGGACAGTGGTACATCCGGGCGCAGGCTCGCCCGACGCCCTACAACGCCAACAGCGTCTGGGGAGCGATCCAGCGGTTCAGCGTCCGGTAGCGCACTGCGCGGGCCGTCGGCCGGGTGGCCCGGGTCGCCTCGGGCACGACCGCGAGGTGTAGCCTAGGTCCATGCGTCTCCAGCAGTTCGCGATCGAGGGCCTGGGACACCTGAGCACGCTGATCGCCGACGAGGCGGCCGGCGTCGCGGCGGTCATCGATCCGCGTCGTGACGTGGACGTGTACCTCGACGCGGCCAGGTTCGCCGGGCTGCAGATCGGCCACGTTATCGAAACCCACCTGCACAACGACTATGTGTCGGGCGGCCGCGAACTCGCCGCGTTGACCGGCGCGACCCACGTCATCGGGGCCGGCGCCGAGCTTCGCCATGACCATCGACCGCTGCGCGACGGTGAGGGCGTCGACGTCGGCTCCCTGCGCTTCCGCGCGCTCGACACGCCGGGCCACACCCCGGAGCACGTGACGTATGCGGTGACCGATCGCTCGAGGGCCGATGAGCCGGTGCTGCTGCTGACGGGGGGATCGCTGCTGGTGGGTGCCGTTGGGCGGACCGACCTCCTCGGGGCCGATCAAGCCGTGCCATATGCAGCCGATATGCATCGATCGCTCCATGAGGTGATCCTGCGCCACGAGGATTCCGTCGCCATCTACCCGACCCATGGCGCCGGCTCGCTGTGCTCGACCGGCATCTCGTCGACGTCCTGGTCGACGATCGGCTACGAGCGCCGGAACGACCCGCTGCTGGCGCCCATGGAGGTGGACGCGTTTGCCCGGGCGCTGCTCGCCGGGCAGCCGGCCTTCCCACGGTACTTCGCCCGGATGCGGCCTCTGAACCAGGCAGGGCCCCGGCTGTTGGGTAGCGTGGTGCCGTTGCCTCGGCCGATGTCGGCGGTTGACGCGCGCGCCGCACTCGA
>JBKKDW010000055.1:0-6160 GCA_046708025.1 Candidatus Limnocylindrales bacterium | reverse complement strand
CGGCCCGGGCCACGGGTTGCGGGGGCTCGGCGCCGGGCGGCGGGGCCCCGCCAACCGGCCGGTCGTCCTCCGAGACAAGTCGCTGGTCGAGCTCGCTGGCGCCCGCAGGCGCCTTGGGCTCGATGTCCGCGCTGGGCCGACGTGTGGACGCCGGCCATGACGTCGCAATCGAACGCTCAACGTTGCCCTCGGGATCACGTTGGGCGACGGCCTCGAACAGCAGGACCGAGCCGGCGACGGCGGCATTGAGCGAGCCAACGATCCCGCGCATCGGGATCCGCATCAACAGATCGCAGCGCTTGCGGACGGTCGGCCCGAGGCCCTGTCCCTCGCTTCCCACGACGATGGCGAGCGGTCCGCGAAGGTCGGCCTGACGGGCGGTCAGCGGGGCATCGGCCTCCGATCCCACAACCCGTAATCCGCGGCCATGCAGGTCCACCAGCGCCCCGGCCAAGTCGTCCACCGGGCACAGGAGCAGGTGCTCCACCGCCCCGGCCGAGGCCTTGATCGCGGCCGGCGTCAAGGGAGCCTGGCGCCGAGTCGGGAAGATCACCCCGTGAACGCCCGCGGCCTCCGCACTGCGCAAGAGCGTTCCCACGTTCTGGGGATCCTCGAGTGAATCGAGGACGAGCACGAACGGCGGCTCGGCTCGTTCGCCTGCTCGGGCGAGGATTTCATCGAGTGACGCGAACTGGCGTGGCTCCACGACCAGGGCGATGCCCTGGTGGCCGTCGAATCCGGCGAGGGCCGTGAGCGAACCACCTTCGAGCTCCACGATCGGGATGCGCAGGCTGGTCGCATGCAGCACGAGCTTCTCGAGCGGTTCGCGCCGTTGGGGGACCACGAGCAGGCGAATAGCCGGCCGGCCGGCTGCGAACGCCTCCTCGACCGGACGCCGCCCGGCGACGAGCTCTTCATCTGGGCCGAGCAGGTCGGGCGCGGGCAGCGCCGATGCAGGACGTGGCCAGTCCCGCGGCGCGGGTCGCTGGTCCACCCATGGCCGGTCCCCGGATGGCGGGCCGCCGCCGTAGGCCGGGCGCCGGGGTCCGCGATCCGGTGGCGGTCCAGACGGTCCGCGGCGCTGGTCTCGCGCCTCAAACGGCCGACGGGGATCAAACGGCGGCCTGAATCGGTCGGCGTTCGGCGGATAGCCGGCGGGGCGGTGTGGCCAGGTGCGGGGCCCCGGTCGACCGGCGGGTGGACCTGGTCGATCGGGGCCCGGACGCCATGGACCGCGTCCCGGCGCCATGCGATCCCGAGGCCGGTCATGGCCAGGGCCGTCCGGTATGTCACGATTGCCCGGATCTCGCGAACTTGGCGCGTCAAACGGCCGGGGACCGGGGGACCGGGGACCGGATGGGAACGATCGATCCCCGGGCGCTGGCGGTCGCGGACCGCCAGGTCGGGCACCGTGGGGCCGCTGTCCAGGGCCTCGCGAGCCGGGTGCGCCCGGTCGGCCAAGCCCGCCTGGCCGGCCCGGTCCACCTGGTCCACCTGGTCCACCGCGTCCGCCTGGTCCGCCCGGGCCACCGGGTCGGCCCGGTCCGCCTGAGGGCCTGGGACGTCGATCGTAGTCCCGGCGCGGTCGATCAGCCACGAACGACCTCCTCGATCCGACGCCAGCGCTGGCCATCGCGGGTGTCCTCGACGGCCACACCACGAGCCGCCAGCTCGTCGCGCAGACGGTCGGACGCCGGCCAGTCGCGTGCCTCACGCGCCGCGTCGCGCGTCCGGAGCAGTGCCGCGACCTCGGGGTCGACCTCGCCTTCGTGATCGGGGAGCACCGCCAGGACCTGGTCGACATCGCGCAGCACGGCGAGCGCGCCGGCAGCGTCGGCGGTCGACAGGGACCGCCGGTCGATTCGACGATTCAGCTCGCGCACGAGGTCGAACTGGGCGCCGAGCCCAGCCGACACGTTCAGGTCGTCGTCCAGCGCGGCGCCAAAGGCCGCGCGCCCCAGTTCGAGCGTCCCCGGCAGGGTGGGATCGTCGGCTCGGTCCTCGCGGTATGCGGCCAGCGCCGTGACCGCCGCATCAAGGCGCTCGACGGCAGCGGCGGCGGCCGCCAGCGACGCATCGGAATGGCTGAGGCCGGCTCGGTAGTGAACGGAAATGAGGGCCAGCCGCAGCGCCCGCGGCGAGATCCCGGCGTCGAGCAGATCCCCGACGCGGGCGATGTTGCCACTCGACTTGGCCATCTTCGAGCCACCCATCTGGAGGTGGGCGCAGTGCAGCCACGTCCCGACGAATGGCTGCCCGGTGGCGGCCTCACTCTGGGCGATCTCGTCCTCGTGGTGCGGGAAGATCAGATCGACCCCTCCGGTGTGAATGTCGAATGATTGCCCAAGGTGGGTCATGCTCATCGCCGAGCACTCGATGTGCCAGCCGGGGCGGCCCGGCCCGATCGAGGATTGCCACGACGGCTCGCCCGGTTTGGGGCCCTTCCACAGGGCGAAGTCGCGCACGTCGTCCTTGCCGTACTCGTCGGCCTCGACCCGCTCCCCCACCCTGAGCCCATCGGGATCGAGGCGGGCCAGGCGGCCGTAGGCCGGCCACGAAGCGATCCGGAAGAAGATCGACGCGTCGTCGGTTCGGTAGGCGTGGCCCCGCTCGAGGAGGGTCGAGATGACGCTGACGATCTCGTCGATGTGAGCGGTCGCCCGCGGGAGGACATCCGGCGTGGTCATCCGCAGACTGGCCGCGTCGACCAGGAACCGTTCGAGATGGCGCTCGGCCAGCACGTCAATGCCGACACCGGCGGCGGCCGCCCCGCGGATGATCTTGTCGTCGATGTCGGTGATGTTCATGACCCAGGTCACCCGCAAGCCGCGCCACCGCAGGTGACGAACGAGCAGGTCGGCGAACAGGAAAGAGCGGAAATTGCCGATGTGGGCGGGCCCATAGACTGTCGGGCCACAGGTGTAGACGCCAACCCGGCCAGCCCGGAGCGGGACCAGTGGTCGGGTTTGCCCGCTCAGGGTGTCGTGCAGGCGGATGGTCATCGCAGGCTCGCGATCGTCGCCAGGGCCAGCGCCGAGATCGACCGACCCGCGCCCTCGGAACCGTCCAGGTTGCCGCTCGACGCCTTGACATTGACAGCCGATGGATCGAGGTCCAGCAGGCTGGCAATCGCGGCTCGCATCGACTCGAGCGAGTCGCCCAACCAGGGCCGGGCGGCGATCACAGTCAGGTCGACCGAAGCGGCCCGCCAGCCGTCCGCCGCCAGTCGATCGACGACAGAGCGCACGAGCTCGGTGCTGGCGATGCCCGTGGGTGTCCGGTCATCGGCCGGAAAGAACCGTCCCAGGTCGCCCAACGCGGCCGCCCCGAGGAGCGCATCGGCGAGGGCGTGCAGCACGACATCGCCATCGGAGTGCCCGTACAGGCGCGGCGCCCCGACGATCTCGATACCGCCGAGGGCCAGCGGCTGGTCGGGCCCAAACGGATGACTGTCATGCCCGATCCCGGTCCGCACCGGCCGTGCGCCGACCAGGGCAGCGGCCGCCCGGTGGAGGTCGTCGGGCACGGTCACCTTGAGATTGGCCGGGTCACCCATGACCACATGCACCGGCACCCCCATGGCTTCGAGCAGGGACGCCTCGTCCGTCCAGGTCTGCGGTCCCTCCGGCGGGAATCTGCCATAGGCGGCGCGCAACAGATCCCGCCGGACACCCTGAGGGGTCTGGGCGGCCGCGAGCCCGCTCCGCTCGACGGTTTCGCCCACCACACCGCCGACGATCAGCTTGAGCGTCTCCGCGACCGGCACGATCGGGATGGCCGCCCCGTGGCGAGCCGCGGCGGCGGCGATGGCGGACACGAGCGCCGGCTTGACCATCGGCCGGGCCCCGTCGTGGACGAGGACGACGCCCCCCTCGTCGGGATTGAACCGATCGAGGGCGACGAACCCGGCGTGGACCGATTCGTGGCGAAGCGCGCCGCCCGACACGACGTCGACCACTCGCTTCGACAGCCAGGCAGCCTCGAGGAGCTCGGCGCGCCGCTCTGAGGAGGTCACCAGCACGATCCGCTCCACCTCGGGCGCACCTGCGATGGCGTCCAGGGTCCAGGCCAGGAGCGGCTTGCCACCGACGTCGACGGCGAGCTTGTCGGCACCGTCCATCCGGCTGGATCGACCGGCGGCCACGACGATCACGTCAGCGTGGATGGTCGGTGGGACGTGGATCGAGGCCATCCCGGCGGCCGGAAACGGCGCGTTCAATCGGGGCGCGGCTGGGCGAAAATCATCCGACCGGCCACGGTCTGGAGGACGCGCGTGACCGCGACGTCGAGGTCCTTGTCGATATGACGGGCGCCGCCCTCGACCACGATCATCGTGCCGTCGTCGAGGAAACCGACGCCCTGTCCGGCTTCCTTCCCTTCCTGGATGACCCTGACCCGGATCTCCTCACCGGGCAGGACGGCCGGCTTGACCGCGTTGGCCAATGAGTTGATGTTCATCACCCGGACGCCCTGCAGCTCGGCGACTCGGTTGAGGTTGAAGTCGTTGGTCAGAATCACCCGACTTCGGGCGCGCGCGAGGGCGACCAGCTTGGCGTCCACCTCGGTCACGTCGGGCACGTCGTCTTCGACGATCTCGACCGGCGTCGCCGGCGCCTTCTGCATCCGATTGAGGATCTCCAGGCCGCGCCGGCCGCGATTGCGCCGGAGGGCATCGGAACTGTCGGCGATGTGCTGAAGTTCATCGAGCACGAATCGCGGGATCACCAGCGTCCCGTAGATGAAGCCCGATTCGACGATATCGGCGATCCGCCCGTCGATGATCGCGCTGGTATCCACCACGATGCGCGGCTCGCCGCGGGCGGGAGCGGCCGAATCACCTGGTGGCCGCCGAACCAGGCCGACGGCTTCCGCGGCCACCAGGAGGTCGCGCCGCTTGGCCACGGTCAGGCCAACCATGCCCAGGCCGAGGAAGAGCGAAACACCGAGTGGCAGCCACGTTCCGAACGGCGGTTCGAGCTGGGACAGCGGCAAGCCCAGTAACAGGCCCATCAGGAGCCCGAGCAACAGCCCGGCGACCGCGGTCACGAACTCGGCGGTCGACAGCGCCTCGACCTGGTTGATCAGCCAGCGGGTTGGCACGACGGTCAGGTACGGCAGGATCGCGAAGCCGACCACGATCCAGGCGATGACCCACGCCGCGAGCAGGGCGCCCGCGTACTCGGCGGGGCGAAACAGGCCGTCGCCCGACGAGGTGAGGGCGAGCCCGACGACGCTCCCCAGGGCGGCCCCCAGGAGACGGATGTAGCGGATCAAGGTTGCCTCGGCTGAGCAGCCGGCGGTCCCGGGTCGCGCGCGACCCGCCGGGCGGTCAGCCTAGCATCGCCGGGACCGCCTCGCCACGAGCCGGAGCCCGATCGTCGAGGGCGGCCCGGATGGCTTCGGCCAGGGTCTCGGTCGTGCTGATCTTCAGCCCATCGATCTGAGCGAACCCGGCCCCGGCCGACGGCCGAGGCACGACCGCCCGGCGGAACCCGAGTCTCGCCGCCTCGCGCAGCCGGCGCTCGAGTCCGACCACGGCACGCAGCTCACCGAGCAGACCGACCTCCCCAATGGCGACCGTCCCAAGGGCGATCGGCCGATCGCGCAGCGATGACGCAAGGGCGAGCGCGACCGGAAGATCGAGACCTGGCTCCAGAACCGTCAGGCCGCCGGCCAGGTTGGCGTAGACATCGTGATTTCCGAGCGCAATCCCCGCCCGCCGGCCAAGGACCGCGATGAGCAGGCTGAGCCGGTTTGGGTCCAGACCGCTCGCCTTGCGCGTCGGCGTCCCGTAGCTGGTCTGGCTCGCCAGCGCCTGGACCTCGACCAGGATCGGCCGGCTGCCCTCCAGGGTGGGCGCGACCACGCTGCCCGGCGCAGATCCCGGACGCCCGGTCAGGAACGCACGGGCCGGGTCGGCCACCTCGAGCAGCCCCGCATCGTCCATCTCGAAAACGCCGACCTCATCGGTCGAACCGAACCGATTCTTGGTCGCCCGCACGAGGCGAAGCTGCGCGTAGCGCTCGCCTTCAAGGCTGATCACGGCATCCACCAGGTGCTCGAGCGTCTTTGGCCCGGCGATGGAGCCATCCTTGGTCACATGCCCGACGAGGATCACCGCGATCCCGTCACCCTTGGCCAGCGCCATCAGGCGCAGCGC
>JBKKDW010000054.1:0-4181 GCA_046708025.1 Candidatus Limnocylindrales bacterium | reverse complement strand
TCGACCGACGGGGTCGACTCGGCCGCCGCGGTGTCCTCGGGGCCGTCGACCATGACCCGATGCGGCGACAGGCTCTCGACGGTGAACGGGCCCGACACGCGGACGATCTTGCGGTCCTCGTACGGCCGATCGAACAGGGTCTCGGTCTCGGCATGGCGGGCGATCGCGGCGTCGATCTCCTCGCGGCTCATGCCCTCGCGGATGTCGGGGTTCTGGGCAATCGACTTCAGGGTCACGTGCGGGACGCGCTCGTACACGAAGCCGCGGCGGACATCGTTGGATGTCGCCGGAAGCGGACTCGGCGGCGTCAGTCCGGTTAACTCGGCCTCTTTGCGGAGTCCCGCGTCGGAGTCATTGAGTAGGTACCACGGGTACTTGGCAGCCATTAGCCGCCAGCGAGCGAGGGCCAGCGCCACCCGGCTCGTATCGATGGTGATCCAGCGCCGGCCCCAATGCTCGGCCACATAGGCGGTCGTTCCGGAGCCGCAGGTTGGATCCATAACGAGATCGCCTGGGTCCGTGGTCATTAGTAAGCAGCGCTCGATCACCCGGACGCCCGTTTGGACAACGTAGACTTGGTCCTCGGTAAAGCTTCCGGTGCCAGTGTCTAACCAAATGTTGTCGAGCTCTGTCGTTGGGTTATCGCGCGCCAATAGAACTGACGCCAAGGAGTTGCCGGACTTGCGAACTCGGCCGAGCGAAACTAGGTGGTCCATCTCGGCACCAGGACTTGGGTCATAGCTCCAGTGCCGGCTCGGCGGGCATGGGAACGTCTGTCCGTCGAAGATAAAGGGCTTGCTCCGAGCTTCCTGATGCCCCATTGAGGTTAACGGCCCGAGCCGGCAGATCGTCCACCCATCCGGAATTGGCTGCAGCCCGGCGAGTTCCTCGGTGGACATGGGTCGGATTGTCTGGAAGTCGGTCGAAATGATCCGCGTGTACTGCTTCGCGCCACGCTCGCCGGCCTGCTTCTTGATCAAGAGACGACGAAACTTGAGTCGTTCTCGCGACCGGGCGTACAAGAGAATGGTGTCGAAGACTTGTGGTATTACGCCCGTGCTTTCCGAGCTTGTTTTGTAGAACGCGATCTAAGCAACAAAGTTCTCACTGCCAAAAACCTCGTCGACCACACTTCGGACCAAATGGACGTTCTCGTCGCCGATCTGCACGAATACCGCCCCGGACTCCGTCAAGAGCTCCCTGGCAACGGCGAGTCGGTCGCGGAGGTAACTGAGGTACGAATGGATCCCGAGTTCCCAGGTATCGCGGTATGCGCGAACCTGCTCGGGCTGTCGGGTGAGGTCGGTGTCCTTGCCGTCGCGGACGTCGCGCTTTCGGGTTGAGACCTGCCAGTTCGAGCCGAACTTGATGCCGTAGGGCGGATCGATGTAGATCGTCTGGACCTGGCCCTTGAGGCCTTCCTTCTCGGCGAGGCTCGTCATGACCAGCAGCGAGTCGCCGAGGATCATCCGGTTCGCCCATTTGCCGGGGTGGCGGTAGAACTCGACCTTCTCCTGGAAGGTGAGGTCCGCGTATGGGGCGAAGAAGCCGAGCTGCTGCTCGGTCTGGCGGCCTTCGCTCTCGGTGCGAAGCTCCTCGACCAGAGCGAGCGGGTCGATCGTCTCCTGGATGTAGATCGGGACGGCCGGCACCTCGAGGTCCTTCGAATCCTGCTCGTCCTTGCCCTTCCAGACGAGCTGCGGGTCGAGGGTCGTATCGCGGGGATAGCGCACGATCGTGGGCCTCTTCTCTTCGGGGCGGGCGAACGACTCGAGCTCGGCGGTCGGGATGTTGGCGCGGGTGTCGCCCGCGTGGTCGAACGCGCGGACGGGCGTGGCGGGTCCGGTGCGGATCTTCTCAGCCACGGCTCATCGGCTCGTTATCCGTAAGCGGCAGTGAATGGCGGGCCCCTATCGTACGGTCGATGAGGACCGGAACGTCGTGGTGCGACACCCGTCGCACAAGTGCTACAGTCCGCCACATGACAGACGTGGCATCGCGCGAGCTGCGCAACAACACCCGGGCGCTGCTCGAGCGCGTCGCCGCCGGCGAGGAGATCACGATAACGGTCGACGGCCGGGCCGTCGCCCAGCTCGTTCCACCCGGGCGCAAGCCGCGCTGGATGCCTCGCGACGAGTTCCTGCGCATCCTCGACGGCCACCAGGCCGATCCTGGCTTGCTCGACGAGCTGCGGGCGATGATGCCGGATACCACGGACGACATCCGGATCGAATGACGCAGGCGATCGTCGATACGAGCGTCTTTGTCGCCTGGGAATCCGGCCGGAAGATAAACCGTGGCCGGATCCCGGAGCGGGTCGGCGTCTCGATGATCACGATCGGAGAGCTGCAGGCTGGGGTGCTCGTCGCCGCCGACCCGGCTGCACGTCGGCGTCGCCTGCAGAGCCTCCTCGTCGCGATGGAGCTTGATCCGGTACCGATCGATCACCGCGTTGCCGAGGCGTGGGCGCACCTGTTCGTCGTACTCGGGCGGATGCCCAAGCGCATGCCCGTCAACGACTCGTGGATCGCGGCGACCGCGATCGCGCTCGGCGTCCCCGTCGTGACCCAGGATCGCGACTACGCCGATGTCCCGGGTCTTGCCGTCATCCGCGTCTGATCTCACGCCGGCGCCTCCGTCGGCCAGGGCTCGAGAAATATCGCTCGGATCATGTGTTCGGCATCCCACGGGTCGGTTACTTCGAGGAATTCCCAGCGGCCGAGGCCGCCCCAGTTGTTGACCGCCACCGTCCAGAGGTGCTCGGCGGTCGCGACCTTGGCCTGTTTCTCCTTCTTGGCCTCGCCCGTGACCTCCAGGACGAGCGTGAGCAGGTCATCCGCGCCGGTTGAGGCGGGGTCGCGCAGGCGGATGAGGAAGTCGGGGACGTAGTTGCCCGCGCGGCCCTCGTAGGTGTACGGGATCTTGAGGTTCAGGCCCTGGTTCTTGGCGTAGGCCACGATTTCCGGCATGTGCTCGAGAACGTCGGCGAGCTTGGACTCCCAGCCGGAGTCCTGCGGGACGAGGTTGAGATGGCTCCTGGTGGTCGCATAGCAGGTCTTGGTCGTCTCGAACCGGACGTCGTCAGTCGATCCGATCGGCTCGTAAGCGCGCAGGGTGGGCACCAGGCGCTTCTCGCCGCGGGTGCCGGCGATGATCGCGCGGTGGAGCCGGTCCGCGGCAGCGTGGCTGTACTCGGCGAACAGGAGCATCTGGGGGAACGCGCCGTCCTTCATGTACGGAAGGACGCATTCGTCGATCCAGCCCTTCGTGATCCGGACGAGCTGCGGGAACAGCCAGGGCTTCTCCGCGCCATCGTCGTCGCGGAAGTGGTTGTCGAGCGTCCGCTTCGCGACCGCGAAGACGACCGTCTGTATCCGGTGATCCCGCAGGTCGATCTCGTGGGTTGCGATCTGCCCGACGATCGGGTCGACCTGCGTCCTGATTGCGACGTCCCGGGTCGAGAGCGGCAGGATCGAAGACGCGTCGAAGGTCGCGTCGAGGTGGTCGGTCGGCATCTCGTAGCGGTAGCCCGTCAGGCGCGGGAATTCGATCCGCAGGTTGGCGCGTTCGGGCAGCGCCCTGACCTCGCGGACGGCTTTGGCGACCTTGACCCTCCCCGTCCCGGCCACCGACAGGAAGCTGAACGGGACGCCGTAGACCTCGGCGTACTCGGGCTCGAACAGGCCATCGGGATTCGGGTCGTAGCTGGCCCGCCGAAGCGCCCGGCCGACGACCTGCTCGCACAGCAGCTGGGTGCTGAACGCGCGAATCCCCAGGATGTGGGTGACCGTGTTCGCGTCCCAGCCCTCGGTCAGCATCGCCACCGACACGACGCAGCGGATGTGCTCGCCGAGCCGGCCGCGCTTGCCAACCGTGTTCATCACCTCGCGCAGGATCTCCTCGTCGGTGATGTCCTCGGCGCTGCGGCCCGGGAAGCGGGTGACGTATTCGTGCTTGAAACGCTCGATCTCGGCGGCGGCGGCCTTGCGGAAGGCCGGATCGAGGGCGTCGCCGCGGTCGAGTTGGGCGGAGTCGACCAGGAGCGTGTTCGGGCGGTCGCGGTATCGGCCGTCCTGCTCGTTGCTGAAGAGCTCGAGGTTGCCCCGTACGACGACCTTCGTCCCGTCGGGCAGCTCCTTCTCCCAGCCGGCGATCCAGTCGCTGACGAGCTTGGAGGTCGC
>JBKKDW010000053.1:0-16621 GCA_046708025.1 Candidatus Limnocylindrales bacterium | reverse complement strand
GGTCAGGGGAGCGCCGGTGGGGGCGGTTCCAACGCCCGCTCGCTCGGCTCGGGTACCGGCAGCAATGGCCTGCCGGCCGGCCCCACCAACCCGAATCGGCCGTCCCAGCTGGGCGAGGATCTGGCGTCGGTCTACGCCCCGTTCGATCGTGTTGGGCGTCCGGGTGAACCCTCGTACGTGTCGGGGACCGGCGGCGACGGCCAGACCCAGCAGGGCAGCCAGACCGGCACCGGCTCGAACAGTGGCGCGTTGACCCCCTACCAGCAGGTCTTCGCCGACTTCGAACGCTACGCACAGACGTCGCTCGACCGCGGCTACATTCCGCTCTCCGTCAAGGACTACGTACGCAACTACTTCAGCTCGCTCAACCCGGAGGCACCATGACCGCACCGAGCGCGACCGACCAGGCCACGCCCCGCCTCGCGCCGGAGGCGTTCGCCGAACGTGCCCGAACCATCGAACGCGAAGTGGGGCGGGTCATCGTCGGCCAGGCGGCCCTCGTCCGCCAGACCCTGACCGGGTTGCTGGCCAACAGCCATGTCCTGCTCGAGGGCGTCCCGGGCCTGGGGAAGACGCTGCTCGTCCGGACGATCGCCGACGCGATCGACTGTGCCTTCAACCGGATCCAGTTCACGCCGGACCTGATGCCGGCCGTCATCACCGGCACCAACATCCTGATCGAGGAAGGCGGCCAGCGCGTCTTCCGCTTCCAGCCGGGGCCGATCTTCGCCAACCTGGTCCTGGCCGACGAGATCAACCGGGCGACCCCCAAGACCCAGTCGAGCCTGCTCGAGGCGATGCAGGAGCACCAGGTCACGGTCGCCCGCCAGCGCTTTCCGCTGGACGCCCCGTTCTTCGTGCTGGCGACCCAGAACCCGCTCGAGATGGAGGGGACCTATCCCCTGCCCGAAGCCCAGCTCGACCGCTTCCTGTTCAAGGTCCTGGTCCCCTTCCCGTCCGAGGAGGACCTGGTGGCGATCATGGATCGGACGACGGGAACGGAGGCGATGACCGCGGGCAAGGTCTGCACGGCCGTTGAGATCGTCGAGATGCAGCGCCTCGCCCGCGCGGTCCCGATCGCGCCGCACGTGACGGCCTACGCGGTGAGCGTCCTGGCCGCGACCCATCCCGATCAACCGCGCGCGCCGGGGCTTGTCCGCGACTACGTTCGCTACGGCGGGTCGCCGCGAGGCGCCCAGGCGATGGTCAGCGCAGGCAAGATCTACGCCCTGCTCGACGGCCGGTTCAACGTCTCGATCGACGACATTCGGGCCGTTGCCCTTCCGTCGCTGCGCCATCGGATCATCCTGAATTTCGAAGGCGAGGCAGAGGGCATCACCAGCGAGGCAGTCATTCGCTCGATCCTCGACGCGGTCGTCGCGCCGTCCGTCGAGTAGTCGCCTGCCCGCCGCGGCAACAGCCATGGACGGTCCAGGGCGCCAGGCCTTCCTGCCCATCGAGGTCGATTCGACCGTCTTCGATGAAGCGTTCCTGCGCCAGCTGGAGCGCCTCCTGGTGATGATGCGGGCGCCCGTGCGGGGCGGGCTCAAGGGCGGCCGCCGCAGCGTCAAGCGCGGCCAGTCGGTGGAGTTTGCCGACTACCGCGACTACACCATGGGCGACGACCTGCGCCAGCTCGACTGGAAATGTCTATGCCCGCCTGGAGCGCCTGTTCGTCAAGCTGTTCATCGAGGAGGAGGACGTCACGGTCACCCTCCTCGTCGATGCGTCGGCCTCGATGGCCGCCGGCGATCCACCCAAACTCCTGTTCGCCAAGCGGGCGGCAGCGGCCCTTGGCTATATCGGCCTGGCCAGCGAGGATCGAGTGACGGTCAGCGCGCTGGCTGGCCGGGTCGCCCGCCGCCGGGCCTCGATGCGCGGCTCCGGGCGGGTCTTCCGATTGCTCGCGGACCTGTCGGCGATCGAGCCGGCCGACGGTCCGACGGACCTCCTGGCAGCGGCCCGTCATGCGGCCGCCCAGCTGCACGGCAAGGGGGTCGTGATCCTGCTCTCGGACCTGCTCGACCCGTCAGCCGACAGGATCATCCGCGAGCTCGCGGCGACGGGCTCGGAGCTGATCGTCCTGCATGTCCTGTCGCCGGGCGAGATCGATCCCGCCCTGGAGGGCGACCTGCGCCAGGTCGACGTCGAGACCGGCGCCGGGATCGACGTCACGGTCGACCTCGCGACGCTCGACGCCTACAAGGCCCGACTGGCCGCCTGGAAGGCCGATTTCGCCAACCTCGCCGCCCGGCGTCGCGCGAGCTACGTCGACCTCGCGTCGGATACCAACCTGGCGGTGCTGATGTTCAACGAGCTGCGCCGCCGGCGCGTGCTCGGGTAGGACGACATGCCGTTGGCCACGCCCCTGGCACTGCTCGGCCTGCTGTTCATTCCGGCCGTCATCGCGATGTACCTGCTCAAGCTGCGGCGCGACGAGGCGGTGGTCCCCTCGACCCTGCTGTGGACTCGCCTGCTGTCGGACGTCGAGGCCAATGCCCCGTGGCAGAAGCTGCGGCGCAGCCTGCTCCTCCTGTTGCAGCTCCTGCTGGTCGTGATCCTGGCCCTCCTGGCCGCCCGACCGTTCCTCGAGCGGCCGGCCGGCCTGGCCCGCGACATCGTGCTGGTCCTCGACACCTCGGCCAGCATGGCCGCCACGGACGTCTCGCCCAACCGGCTCGAGGCGGCCAAGGCAGCCGCGCTCGATGCCCTGCGCGATCTGCCGACCGGCGGCAAGGTCAGCGTCATCGCCGCCGACCGGACCGCCCGGATCGTGGTCAACGAGACGACCGATCTGGGCCGGGTTCGCCAGGTCCTTGACGGGATCGAGCCGACCAGCGCATCGGGCGATCTGGGTGATGCCCTGGAGCTGGCCGGCAAGCTCGCTGCACGCTCGGGTGATGCCGGGATCCTGGTCGCCACGGACGGAGCGCTCGCAACGGCACCGACCGCCTCGGTCGATGCGCCGATCACGGTGCTGTCCGTTGGCCGCTCGCGCAAGAACCAGGCGATCGTGGCACTGGCGGTGCGGACCGCGCCATCGGCGGTGACCCGGTCGGTCTTCATCAGCGTGGCCAACCTTGACCTCGAGGCGGCTCGGCGGCGGCTCGAGCTGTGGGGCGACGATGGCCTGCTGGAGGTCCGTGACATTCAACTGGACGCCCAGGCCAGGTCGGACGTTGTCATCGACGACGTGCCAGCGGGCGTGGCGACCCTGGAGGTCCGGCTGGTCGGGACCGACCCGGCGGTGGCCACGGCTCCGGACGACCTGGCCACCGACGACCGGGCCTGGGCCATCGTGCCACCCGATCGGAAGCGCCTGGTCCTGGTCGTCGGAGAGGGCGATCCGTACCTCGAGACGGCCCTGAGCTTCCTGCCCAACGTCGAGCTGTACGGCGTGACGCCGGAGGAGTACGGTTCGGCGACCGAACGCCAGGACGGCCGGCCCTGGGACCTGGTCATCTTCGAGGGGCCACTCCCCGTCAAGCTGCCGCGCACGCCGATCTTGGCCATAGCCCCGACCGCCAGCAGCCCGCTCGGCCTGGTGACCGGGACGCTGCGGAACCCGGGCATTGGTTCGCTCAGTCCAGACGAGCCGATCCTGCGCTACGTCGACCTGTCTACGATCCACATCGCGGCGGCTGCGCGGCTTGCGCTTCCGGACTGGGCACGGGCGGTCATCCCCGGCCCGGGCGGCGCTCCCCTGCTCTACGCGGGCTCGCGGGCGGGACTCCCGACGGCGGTCCTGGCCTTCGAACCGCGGCGTTCCGACCTGCCCCTCCAGGTCGCCTTCCCGATCCTGTTGGCCAACCTGACCGGCGAGCTGATGGGCGGTTCGGCCGCCCCGGACGAAGCCGTCCAGCCCGGAACGCCGGTCAGCCTCACCATCCCGCCGGGCGCGGCCGGCCTCTCCGTCGCGCGACCCGACGGCTCGCTGGTGGAGCTGGTCCCGGGCACGACCCTGGCCACGACCGTCACGTTTGCAGGCACGGATCAGCCCGGCGTCTACGTCGTGACCCCGCGCTTCGCGCCGGCCCCATCGGCCGGGTCGCCGACATCGTCTGGACCGCCAGCCAGTGGCGCGGCCGCATCGGCCACGCCCGCACCGGTCGATCCGTACGCGCCGGTCCGCTTCGCGGTCGACCTGTTCGACGTCGAAGAATCGACGATCGCGCCGGGAGCCGCGGCGGCGCTCGAACGTCTGGGGGCGGCTCCACGGCCGTCCGGCGCGCCGGGCAGTGGCGGCGCTGGCACAACCGAGCGACCGTCGGCGCGTGACGAGCTGTGGATCCCGCTCGTCCTGATCGTGCTGCTGGTGCTGTCGATCGAGTGGGCGGTCTATCAGCGCGATGCCCTGATCCGGATCCGGCGAGAGCTCGCGTTCCGGCTCGGACGCGGCCAGGTGGACGGCAGCTCCTGATGGGCCTCACCTTTGAGGCGCCCCTGGCGTTGCTCCTGCTGATCCCGGCAATCGGCCTGACGATCGCGCTGCATCTCGCCTCGCGCCGTCGGCTTGGTGCGTGGCGACGCCGGATCGCGCTCACGGTCCGGGCGCTGATGCTGTCGGCACTGGTCTTCGCGCTGGCCGGCTTCCAGCTGGTCCTGCCCGTGGATCGGCTGGCGACGGTGTTCGTGGTGGACCTGTCCGACTCAGTCGGCAACGCCGGCCGCCAGGACGCGCTCGCCTTCCTGCGCGAGACGCTCGCGCAGAAGCCGAACGGCGACGTGGCCGGAATCGTGGCGTTCGGTCGCGAGGCCCTTGTCGAGCGGCTGCCGTCGGAGCTGACCGAGATCGACCGGCTCGCCTCGGCGCCGGTCAAGTCCGCGACCGACATCGGCGCCGCGCTGCGACTGGCGACGGCCCTGTTCCCCGACGACGCCCAGAAGCGGATCGTGCTCCTCTCGGACGGCAACGACACGGGTGGCGGCGGGCAGGCCGAGGCGGCCCTGGCGGCGACCCAGGGCGTCCGGCTCGAGACGCGCCGAATCGGACCGGGCAACATCGACGAGGTCCTGGTCGAACGCCTGACGACGCCGTCGACGGCGCGCCTTGGCGAGTCCGTTTCGGCGGTGGCCGAGATTCGGTCGAGCGTGGCCCAGCCGGCCACCGTCCGGCTGTTCGTCGACGGCGCATTGGTGGCGACCCAACCGGTGACGCTCGAGGCCGGGATCACCCGGGTCACCTTCGACGTGACCCCCACCGAGGCCGGCTTCCACACCTTCCGGGCCGTGGTCGAGGCGGCCCGCGATACGTTCAGCCAGAACGACCGCGCCGATTCGAACACGATCGTCAAGGGCGAGCCGCGGACGCTGGTGCTGGCCGGCAACGACAGCGTGGCCGCCGAGCTCGTGGCCGCCCTGAAGAGCCAGGGCCAGGAGGTCGACACGATCGTGCCCGAGACGCTGCCGACCGACTTCGCCAGCCTGGCGACGTACGACAGCGTGGTGGTGGTGGACGTCCCGCGTCTTCGGCTGAGCGATCGTCAGCTGGCCGCCCTGCAGGTCTACGTCCGCGATCTCGGCCGAGGCCTGGTGATGATCGGCGGGCCCCAGAGCTACGGCGCCGGCGGCTACCAGAAGACGCCGCTGGAGGAGACCCTGCCGGTCGACATGGGCGTCCGCGATCGCCAGAAGCAGCCGGACATCGCGCTGGTCGTGGTGATCGACCAGTCGGGCTCGATGGCGGCCTGCCACTGCAACACCTTCAACCAGGGTGGTGGCGGGATCGCCGGAGTGCAGAAGGTGGACATCGGCAAGGAAGCCATCCTGCGCGCGGCCGCCGCGTTGACCGAGCGCGACGAGATTGGCGTCGTGGCCTTCAACGAATCGGCCCACTGGGTCGTCCGCACCCAGCCGCTCGGTGCGGTCGAGGACCTTCAGGGCGCGATCTCGGGGATCCGGGCGGACGGCCAGACCAACATCTTCGCCGGGCTCGACCAGGCGGTCCAGTCGCTCGAGGGGGTGGCCGCCACCCGCCGGCACATCATCCTGCTGACCGACGGCTGGTCCAGCTCCGGCCAGTACGACGAGATCCTCGCCCGGATGAAGGCGGCCGGGATCACCCTCTCGACGGTCGGCGCTGGCGGCGGCTCGAACCCGTTCCTGGAAGGGCTCGCCCAGCAGGGCGGAGGTCGCTTCTACAACGCGGTCAACCCGTCCAGCATCCCGGATATCTTCCTCAAGGAGACCCAGCAGGTCTCTGGCCAGCAGATCGTGGAGGAGCCGTTCTTCCCGATCCTGACTTCGTCCTCGCCGATCCTGCGCGGCCTCGAGGACGGGCTGCCGCAGCTGCGCGGCTACAACGGTACGACGATCAAGCCGGCCGCCCAGAGCGTGCTGGTGACCGCGCGCGACGACCCGCTCCTCGCCCAGTGGCAGTACGGCCTGGGGCGCTCGGTCGCCTGGACCTCCGACGCGACGGGACGCTGGGCCAAGGACTGGGTCGGCTGGTCAGGCTTCAACCGGTTCTTCAGCCAGCTGGTCAGCTGGACCTTCCCGGGCGAGGAGACCGGCGGCATCGAGGCGACCTTCGAGTCGACCGGCGGCGAGACCGGCCTGCGCGTGGAGAGTGTCGAGTCGGACGGCTCGCCCCGGGACTTCTATTCGACCAGCGCGGTAGTGGTCGGGCCCGATCTGGCGCCCCGGAACGTGGACCTGGTGCAGGTCGCGCCGGGCGTCTATGAAGCACCCCTCGGCGAGATCGATCCGGGCGCCTACGCGGTCCGGGTCAGCCAGACAAAACCCGGGGGATTGCCGCTCGGACGCACGGTCGGGTTGGTCGCCCAGACCCCGGCCGAGTATCGCGTGCTGGGCGCCAATGAGCCGGTCCTCGCATCGCTCCGCGCGGCCAGCGGCGGCACGGCAATCCTCTCACCGCTCGATCCGTGGCGGCACGACCTATCGGCGACCGACCGGTTCACCCAGCTGTGGCCGCTCCTGCTGATCCTGGCGCTGTTGCTCTGGCCGCTCGACATCGCACTGCGCCGGATGTCGCTCGG
This sequence comes from Candidatus Limnocylindrales bacterium, assembly GCA_046708025.1. Taxonomy (GTDB): domain Bacteria; phylum Chloroflexota; class Limnocylindria; order Limnocylindrales; family CSP1-4; genus SPCO01. Next base: position 9,623 of record JBKKDW010000053.1, on the reverse strand, counting down.
GCGGCGTGAACTGGCCGCCGCCAGAGGCTGGGTGGTCGGGATCGGGCGCCGGCGCGGGGCGACGGCGCCGCGGACGGCCACCAGCCAGGGCATGCTCGCCGCGCGTGATCGCGCCGGATCGATCGCGGCGCGCGCCGCGATCCTGAGTGCGCCGGACTCGACCCCGATCGATGGCGGCCCGACCCGGGCCAGGCGCGACGCCCCGCTGGCCGGGCCTGGCCCGGCCCCGGCACACAAGCCGGCGCATGGGCCGGAGCCGGCGCCGGAGTCGGGGCAGGGGCCAACGCCGCCGTCGCATCCGGCGTCGGCGCCAACCGGCTCGGACACGCTCGAGCGCCTTCGCGACGCCAAGCGCCGGGCCCGCGAGCGCTGAGGCTGGTCAGGTCCGCGGCCAGCCGCCGCCGACGGGCAGCTCCTCGATCTCGACTTGCGGCTCGCTCTCGGACGACGATCGAATCGTCCTGCCGGTTCGGGTGCCGCGCCCGGCACTGAACACGGCGCCGAGCAGCAGGATGATCGCCAGGATCGCCGGCCAGGGGAGCGCGCGGTAGTCGATCCCGCCGATAAGCGAGAACCGCTTGGTGGTCGTGTTGCCCGACTCATCGATCGCGGTCAGCTCCACCGCCTGTGGCCACGGCGCGAGCTGAGTGCGAATCTCGAAGCGCCCGCGGCGGTCGGAAGTGACCGGTCCACCAGCGCCGCCCCGAATCTCGACATTCGGCTCGGATCGTCCGTGGACCGTGGCGTCAAGCGGCCAGGGCACGGTCAGGAACGGTACCTCGAGCGTCAGCGACGGACCCGACAGGTCCCGCGCGAGCAGGCCCTGGACGGGCCCGGCGATCTCGCCCCAGTCGTTGAGCTGGGCGATCGTCACCATCCAGCGCTCGGCGGGACCGCCGGCGGCCCCCAGCACATCGGCCAGCGACACGTGGACGAACGACCCATCCCGACCCGACTCGGCTCCCGCCGCGACCGGTATCCGCTCGACCGCCACGAGTTCGCCACTGGCCGGTGGATCCGACAGGAAGGTATCCAGCGCAGGGGCCCCGGCCGGCGGTACCTCCCCAGGCCCGGCGTTCCTGACGCGAATGAGGACGCGCACCCCGGTGAACCCGGGAAAGTCGGTGGCCCGGCCGCGGACCGCTGTGCGCTCGATGGTCGGGAGCGGGACCGGATAGATATCGAAGTAGATCGCATCCGTGGCCCGCACCTCCGACAGCGCGAACCGCGGCGACGGTCCGTGCCGCCAGGCGCCGGACGGACCAGCGGCAGCCGGAGTCGCGGCCAGCGGGCCACCAGCACCCGGATCCCAATCCATCGTGGCAGCGACCAGGAGCTCTCGGTTGACACCGGCGTCGAACAGGGCCACCGGTCGTGTCGCGAACCAGGCTGCTCCAATTCGCGCGGCAGCATCGCCAGGCGCATCGCCGGGCGCATCGCCGTCGCACTCGGCGGTTAGCAGTGGCGCCAGGATCTCCGGGCATCCGTCGCCGTCGATGTCGCCGCGCCAGGCCTGCGGCATGGCCTGGGCCACCGCCGTATCGCGCATCGACCGCAGCAGTCGTGCCCGACGGGCCGGCGTGACCGTGCCGAGATCGAGCTGGTCCGCGACGACCTTGAATGAACCGTCGGGCGACCGACCGACCTTGCCGATCGAGATGAACAGGCTGTCGCGCCGCGCCTGGTGCGTGACCCATGCGATCGTGCCGGATTCGCCCGGCTGGGCCGGGCCGGTCGCGATGACCGGCAGCACGTCGCCGCGCGCTATCTCTGTCCGCGCCCAGCCACCGGCCGGCTCGATGATCGCGAGGGAGGCGCCATCTCGAATTACTGCCTCGTCGCGACCGTCGCCGTCCAGATCGGCGACGAGCGGCACGCCGGGCAAGGCACCAAATTTGCCGCGCTCCTGGGGCGCCAGGGTCATGATCGGCGACCCATCTGCAAGCCGGATTGCGACGATTCCAAGGCGCGCCGCCGAATCTCCGCCGGCCGGACAGTTGCCAAAGGCGTAGGCGAGCAGATCTCCACCGGGACGTCCGTCCCATTCCCCGAGCACGCCGCCAGCGAGGCGCACGTTCGGAATGACCCATTCGGATCGAGGCGACAGGAACTGACCTTCCAGGATCGCGATGACCGAGCTCGGGCAGTCGCCGGCTCCTCGGCGGGTCGGCGCGGATGCAACCACCAGTTCGGTGGTGCCGTCCCCGTCGACGTCGATGGCGCCGGCGTCGTCGATGGCCATGGCGAGCCGGCTTGGACGGCCAATCACCAGGGAGTCGGCGGTCGTGGGCGCGTTGATCTCGATCGGGACGAGGACGGTTCGCTCCGACTCAGGCGAGGTCGACAGGACGGCAAAGCGGTCGCTGCCGAGTTGGATCAGCCACGGCGTCTCGGCGCGGTCCCGGGACTCGAGCAGGATGACGGTGGTCGTGGCGACCGGCTCCCAGCCGCGTGCCCGAGCCATGAGGGTCACCCGAACCGTCCCAACCGCCAGATCGATCGTGTCGAGGGTCAGGAGCAGCGGCGGCGAGCCTGGTCCGGCATCAATCACGGCGAGATCCGCGAACGGCCGATCGAGCGGGCCTGGGGCGGGCGGGTCCGCAGCGTTCGCGCGGCCGGTGCCAACGATCTGGGCGAGGGCCAGGAGCAGCACGGAGACTCGGACCATCAGCGCAACGATCGGAACCTCCGCGTGGGCCGACATCGTACCCGCCGACCGCGAGAAGGGACCGACGGTGCTAGCCTCGGGACGTGTCCCTTCGCCGCGTGGCCGTCGCCAGTCAACGGTTTCCTGTGGCGTGCCTCGCCGCTATGCTGCTTGGTGCGTGCGGTGTCGTATCGACCACTCCGCCGGCCCCGACGCCGGCCGACTTCTCGGGGATTACTGGCGAGTTCGCCAGGCGCGGCGTGAATGTCAATCACTTTGTCTCGGGCGACGCCGGCTGCATCGATCCGGTGCTGACGCCGACGGCGATCGCGTTCGACGCGAGGGGCCTCGACCAGGCGACCAACGTTCGTATCCACATCTACATCTTCCGCAATCGGGACGCGTTTGAGCGCCTGCGGGCGTCGGTCGATGGCTGCGCCGCCAGCTTCGTGACCGACCCCGAGACCTACGAGACCGTTGAGCAATCGCCGTTCGTCCTGGCCGGGCAGGGTCCGTGGGGTGCAGACTTTGAGCAGGCCCTGCGCGATGGGTTGGCAGAGGCGGCTGGTACCGGGAACTGAGCGCTGACCCCTCACGGGAGTGCGCTTCGCAGGAAATTGATCTTCGCTGGAAGTCGATTCCGCGATCGTTCCAGCCATGCGGAACGATCGTCGATGTGCCTGCGGCGTACTGCCTGGGTTCGTGGTGCTGCCCATGAGGGACCTGCAGGCGAGGCGCTACGAGGCGAGACGAAGCGACTCGGCGAAGGTCGATTCCGCGATCGTTCCACCCATGCGAACCAACTTTGTTGGGCCGGTTGAGGTTGGGCCGGGTGGGTGCGGCCGGGTTGTGCGGCCGGGTGGAGTGGCAGGGGTTGCGGCCGGGTGGAGTGGCTGGGGTTGGGCGGCCGGGTGGAGTGGCAGGGGTTGGGCGGCAGAGCGATTCCGCGGTACGTCGCCACAGGGATCGTTCCAACTTGCGGAACGATGGTCTGATGTTGCCGGGCGATCGCGGCGGCAGCTGAGCGGTCGGAGGCGTGCGCCTTGGCTGGGAGTCGGGGCCTGGCGGCATCGGAGGGTGATCAGCAAGGATCGCCAGGTCATCGCTGGCCGATCACGGCTCGTCGGTCGAGCTGCGCCGATTCGCCATTGGCCGCGGCCGGCCGATTTCGGTGCCGGCCAGCCAGGCGGTGATCTGCCCGAGGTTATGCGGGTCGACGCTCAACAGTACCGCGCGACGATCGCCCATGAACCGGGAGGACCGCACGAGGCCGGCGTCGCGCAGCAGGTGCAACTGGCGCGTGGTCGCCGGGCGACTGAGGCCGATCTCCGCCGCCAGGCTCGATGGTCGCCTGGGTCTCATGGCGATGGCGGCCATCAGACGGCGCCGGGTCGGATCGGCCAGCAGCTCGATCCCCGGACCGTTCCGTTTCGGTACCTTGCACCTCTCCCACGATTGCTGATCATTCTGCCCAAGACGGATTGGCTGGCAATCATCCGAGGCTAACCGCGGAGTTGACGAGCTCCATGCCTCATGTGCGATCGTTTCACTTGGTCGGAACGATCGCGGAATCGACTTCGCGCAGAACGACTTTGACCGAGCCAAGCACGGCCCGCCGGGTTCCGCCAGCGCCGCCGCCGGGAAACGCCGCCGGGCGCCGCCGGGTTCCGCCAGCGCCGCCGCCGGGAAACGCCGCCGGGAAACGCCGCCGCCGGCCGCCGCTGGGAAACGCCGCCGGGCGCCGCCACCGGCCGCCGCTGCGGAGCGTTTCCGGCTTAGAGAACGCGCAGTCCCAGGATCTGCCGGGCGATCACGAGGCGCTGGATCTGGCTGGTCCCCTCCCCGATCTCGGTCAGCTTGGCGTCGCGGAAGAAACGCTCGACAGGGTACTCGGTGACGTATCCGTAGCCGCCATGTACCTGGATCGCGGCGTTGGTGACCCGTGAGCTGACCTCGGACGCAAAGAGCTTGGCCTGCGCGGCCGCCAGCCCGTAGTCGCGGCCCTGGTCCTTGAGCCAGGCGGCGCGCCAGACCAGTTGACGGGCAGCGTCGATCTCGGTCGCCATGTCGGCGATCATGAACGCCACTCCCTGGAAGGTGCCGATCGGCCGTCCGAACTGCTCGCGGGTCTGCGCGTACGGGATCGACGCATCGAGGGCCGCCTGGGCGAGCCCAAGCGCCAGCGCGCCGATACTGATCCGGCCGCCGTCGAGAATGCGCAGGAACGTCTTGAATCCATCGCCTCGCTCGCCGAGCATGTTCGCTGCCGGAACGGCCGCCCCGTCGAAGATGAGCTCGCCGGTCGCCGAGGCATGGAGCCCGAGCTTCTCCTCGAGGCGCCCGATGTCGAACCCGGGCGTTTCGGCGGGCACGATGAACGCGCTGATCTCGGGCGCACCGCCGTCGCGGAGCCCCGTTCGCGCGGTGATGATGTACGTCCCGGCATGACCCGCATTGGTGATGAAGCGCTTGCCGCCATCGATGACCCACGTGCCGCCGTCGACGCCGTCTTCGAAACGTGCCGTCGTCCTCGTTCCGCCCGAGTCACTGCCGGCGCCCGGCTCGGTGAGGCCGTAGGCGCCGATCACCTGGCCGCTCGCCATCGGGACCAGGTAGCGCTGCTTCTGCTCAGCCGAGCCAGCGAGGTGGAGGGGCCCGCAGCCCAGGCTGGTGTGGGCGGCGACGATCAGGCCGAGCGAGCCCCAGACCCGCCCGATCTCCTCGATGGCGATGGCGTAGGCGAGGGTGTCAAGACCCGCGCCGCCTTCGTCCTCGGGGATGGGGATGCCCAGCCAGCCGAGCTCGCCGATGCGCCGGACGATCTCGCTCGGGAACCGTCGCTCGCGCTCATGCTCGTCGACGACCGGTCCGACCTCGCTGGTCATGAAGTCGCGGATCGTTGCGCGCAGCAGCTGGTGTTCCGGGGAGAGGTCAAGGTCCACTCACCGGAGCGTACACCGGACAGCATCCAGCCGGCACCGGTGCTAGCCTGTCGCCATGTCCGAGCCCCTCGTGTCGGCCGCCGTGGACCTCCGATCCTCGCCGCTGCCGACTGTTGTGGGCAGCGGCGCGTCGAGCTTGCGCCGGGACCTCCTCCTGCGCCTTCGCATGGACGGCCCGAGTTCGCCCGACCAGCTTGCGGCACGCCTTGGGGCGAGCAGGACAGGAGTCCTCCAGCAGCTCCGCGGGCTCGAGGCAGCCCACCTGGTCAGCCGCCAGACCGTTCGTCATGGCGTGGGGCGTCCGCGCCACCTGTACGACATCACAGCAGACGCCCAGGACCTGTTTCCGGCGAACTACGACGGGCTCGCGGCCGGCCTGCTCGCCGCGATCGAGACGATCGGCGGTGACGACCTGCTCCAGCAGGTGTTCGCCGCGCGTCGTCGCCAGCTCGGTGCACGCGTCCGGGGAGACCTCGCCGAGCGGCTGACCGACAACGCTCCCCTGCTCGACCGGGTGCGCGAGCTGGCGGTGATCCAGGCCGGCAACGGCTACCTCGCAGATACCACGGTCGGGGCCGACGGGACCATCCGGCTACAGGAACACAACTGCGCGATCTACCACGTCGCGGCCGGCTCGCCGGCCGCCTGTCGGGCCGAGCTGGAGCTGTTCACCGAGATCCTGGGCGCGGACGTCGTGCGCGAGCAGCACATCGCCTCGGGTGATCGATGCTGCTCGTACCGGATCACCGAGCGCGCCGCCGACTGAGTTAGGCCTCCTCGCGCTCGACCGCAACACGCGACGCGGGCTGCAGGCGCGGCGGCGGCACGTCGCTCACGTTCGGCACGAACGAGGCGGCCAACGAGGTCGCCGCCGCGATCTCCTGGTCCGCCACCGACAGGATCCCCAGGCGCCCGAGCTGGGCCAGTTCGTCGCGGATGTAGGTCTTGAGCATCTCGGGGCCGTCCGTGTTGATGGTGAAGCGGACCTCGTTGCGCCGGAAGGTGTCGAAGATCCAGCGAAACTCCTCCCAACCGGACACGACCCGGGTGTTGAGGTTGGAGGTCGGGCAGATCTCGAGGACGATGCCACGCTCGCGGATCATGGTCATGGCGCGCGGGTCGTAGGCCGCCTTGACCCCATGACCGATCCGATCGGGCTCGAGCAGCTCGACGACCCGCGCGACCTCCTCGGCCGGGCCGGACTCGCCGGTGTGGACGGTGAGTCCCAGGCCGTACTGACGGGCGCGACGGAACAGCCGCCGGTAATCGGCCACCCGGAAGGTCCCGGATTCGGGCCCGGCGATGTCGACACCGACGACGCCCCGGTCGCGCCAGCCGATCGCCTTCTCCACGATGATCTCATTGAGCTCGTACGGGAACGCCCGATCGAGGCAGAAGATGAGCCCCGGCTTGACCGGGTACTCCAGGCTCGCCTTGTCCATCCCGCGGACAGCCGCCGCGATGATGTGGTCCAGGTCCTGCTCGCCGCCGCGGTTCCGCTTCATCGGGTTGAAGCGCAGCTCCATGGTCGTCACGTTGTTCTTGCGGTAGGCGCCGCCGACGACCTCGTAGACGGACCGCTCCACGGCGAGAGGCGAGCTCTGGATCAGCTCGGTCCAGTGGAACAGCTGGAGGTAGCCGTCGAACGAGCGGTTTCGCCTGGGCGAGACCGTGATCATGTCGCGGAACTCCCAGTAGTCCTTGGTCGGGAGCTTGATCCCCTGGGAGTGGGCGATTCCCCACATGATCGCCGGCGTTACCGCGCCGCCCAGATGACAGTGCAGTTCGGCGAGCGGGACCTTGCGCGACAGGGGGCGTGGCATCCCCGGGTCAGCCCGCCGGAACCTGGTCGCGGGCGCGGTAGCTGGAGCGCACCAGCGGTCCCGATTCGACGTGCTTGAAGCCGAGCGCCAGGGCCTCGACCTTCATCTCGGCAAACTCGTCAGGATGGTAGTAGCGCTCGAGCGGCAGGTGCTCGAGCGAAGGCCGCAGGTACTGGCCGATGGTGAGGATGTCGCAATCGACTTCGCGCAGGGCAACGAACGCCTCGTGCAGCTCGTCGCGCTCCTCGCCCAGACCGACCATCAGCGAGCTCTTGGTGTGGACCGGGTAGCCGATCTCGCGGGCCATCGTCCGGGCATGCTCGAGGACGCCCAGGCTACGCTCCCAGCGCGCACGCTTGCGGACCGGTTTCTGGAGGCGGCGCACGGTCTCCAGGTTGTGATTCAGGATATTCGGTCGTGCGTCCATGACGACGCGCAGCGCCTCGTCCGAGCCGTTGAAATCCGGGATCAGGACCTCGATGCCCATGCCGGGTGAGGTGGCGCGCATCTGCCGGATCGTCTCGGCGAATGCGCTCGCACCGCCGTCCGGCAGGTCGTCGCGTGCAACGCTGGTGACCACCACGTGCTCCAGGCCGAGCGTGCCGATCGCCTTGGCGACCCGGCGCGGCTCATCGGCGTCAAACCAGGTTGGGCGGCCGGTCTTCACCGCGCAGAACCCGCAGGCTCGGGTGCAGGTGTCGCCCAGGATCATGATCGTAGCGGTGCGCTGATCCCAGCACTCCCCGATGTTCGGGCAGTGGGCCTCCTCGCACACGGTGTTCAGGGCGAGATCGCGCATGAGCCCCTTGAGGTCGTGGTAGTTGTCACCTGAGGGCAACCGCGCCCGGATCCACTCCGGGTGCCGTCGCGTTGCGGGACCGCCGCTGGCTGCCTGGAACATCGGGAGTTCACGCGCCATGGTCGAAGTGTACGGCCGTTCAGCTTCCGGACGGGAGCGGCGCCGAGAAGACCGAGTGGACCGCCGCCGTCGCCCTGGTGCCGTCGAGCTTGACCAGCAGCAGATACCAATCGGTGGCGGTATCGAAGGCCGGCCGCTCCGCCTCGGTCAGCATGTCGAGCGGTAGCCGTGCCGACAGCCCGTCGGGCGCCGCGTGCTGTCCGAAATCGTGACATCCGCTGCCGGGTGTCCAGCCGTCACGCCCAGGGCCTGGCTCGGGCAGTGCCGGCGGCTCGGTCGGACAAAGGTAGATAGCGGTGTCCCGGGCGAACCAGCCCGGGGCGTCGACCTCAACGGCGCTGGGTGTGGCGGTGATCCGGAGGGTGACCGCGAGGGGGCCGTCAAGCGCGTTCGGTGGCAGCCTGCAGCCGGCGACGACGGCGGCGAGCAGCAGGAGACCCGCCAGCCTCAGGTCAGTAGACCGGCATGTCCGGTCCGACGTCCTCGAGCCAGGACTTGATTGCCCGCAGGAAGGCGGCCGCGCCAGCGCCGTCGTTGGCCCGGTGGTCGATCGCCAGGACCATGTTCATGATCGGGCGGATGGCAATCACGTCACCTTCGGGCGTCTCGCGAACGACCGGCCGCTTGGTGATCGCCTCCATGATCAGGATTGCGACCTCCGGCACATTGATGATCGGCATGGTCAGGTTCGAGCCGAACCAGCCGGTGTTGTCGAGGGTGAACGTGCTGCCGCCGTAGTCCTCCAGGCGCAGCTTGCCGGCCCGGGCGCGCTCGGCGACCTCCGCGATCGCCCGGTTCAGGCCGCTGATCGAGAGCTGGTCAACGTCGCGCACGACCGGTACCAGCAGCCCGTCCTCGACGGCAACCGCGACGCCCATGTGGATGCGCCGCTTGGCGACCAGGCCGGCCTCCGTCCAATGGGCGTTGAACGTGGGAAATGCTCGAAGCGCCTCGACCGCGGCCTTGACCACGAAGGGCACGTAACTAAGCGAGATGCCCTCGCGCGCCTGGTAGTCGCGCTTGGCGCTCTCGCGCGCCCGGACCAGGCCACTGGCGTCGGTCTCCATGTGGACGTAGGCATGCGGGACGGCTAGGGCTCGAGTCATCTGGGCCGCGATGCCCTGGCGCATCCGGGTCATCGGGAGCAGGACTTCGTCGGCGCCATCGGGAAAGACCACCGGCGTGCCTGCGGCGAGCGCCGGGGAAGGTGATGGGGTCCGCGCAGGTGGGGTCGCGGTGGTGGGGGGGGCGGCCGCCGTGACGGCGGCGGCCGGGGTCGCGGCGGGGGCGCC
>JBKKDW010000052.1:0-4130 GCA_046708025.1 Candidatus Limnocylindrales bacterium | reverse complement strand
TCCTCCCATCGGCCGACAGCACGGGCTGTCGGATCCAGTAGAACCACGATGTCTCGTCGCGCTTGATCCGCCCGGTTAAGAGCAGCTCGGGCTCGCCCGAACCACTGACGCTCACGCGCACCAGGCTCGGGACATCCATCCGGTAGTGGCGATTCGTGCCCTGGGCCGGCCAGAGCCCGGCTTCCTCGGTGGTCCGGATGAAGTAGACGGACTGACCGTCCGGCGACCAGGACGCCATTGCGTCGCGGCCGCCGCTGGTCAGCTGGCGGGCATCGCGGCCCTGCTGGAGCCAGAGGTTGCCGGCCTTGACATAGACGATCGAGCCCGGAAATGTCACGTCCGGCACGACCACGATGTTGGACGGCGCCGCGGTGCGGGTCGAGATCCCCCCGCCGTCCCCGGATCCCCCGACGAACGGCACGGAACCGTTGATCGACCCGAGGGTCAGCCAGCCAACGATGAGCAACCCGACGGCGGACAGCGCCGGCGCCAGCAGGGATCGATCCGGCAACAACCCGTACGGGTCTCGCGCGCGCGAGCCGCGGCGTGCGGTGGGGCGTGTCATCGGGGGCTGCCCGCCAGGCCGGCCGCCACAGCGTGGCCGCTGAGCGCGCCCGATGCCTCGGCCTGGCTGCCGGACGACGCGACGTCACGGATGTCGAGCTGGAGCGATTCGAAGCCGCCGAATCGACGGCTGGTCAAGCGCGCGACGACGTCGAGCCGGTCGCCCTCCCGGACGACCGCGGCGATGTCCGACCGCCCGAAGGCGATCCCGTCGAGGACATCCCGCTCCCGGCGCAGGGTCAACTGGCTGTGCCCGCCACTCGCCGCCCGCACCCGCGTGACCGTGAGCCCGAGCACGGCGACCAGTGGGTCGGGGTTGCCAGGCCCGCACGGAGCCAGCCCGGCCAACTCGCGGTACAGATCGTAGTCCACATCACGTGCCGGCAGGGCCAGGTCGATGGCGATGGAGACGCGCGGATCGGGCGGTGCCGAGGCCGCGGCAAGGGCCCGGAATCGCTCGCGGAACTCGTCCCAACGGTCGACCGCGATCTCGAACCCGGCCGCCCCGGCATGCCCGCCGTACCGGATGAACAGCTCGGCGCAGCTCTCGAGCGCGGCGCCGAGGTCCAGGCTGCCGTCGCTCCGGCACTAAGCGCGAACCGTCTCGCCCACGTCGGCGCCGACCACGGCCGGGCGACCCCGGTCCTCGACCAGGCGCGCCGCCACGAGTCCAACGATCCCGATCGGCCACGGTCCGCGCACGACACTGGCCGGGTCGTCCGATCCGGCCACCAGGCCTCGCGCCTCCGCGACCGCCGTCTTCGTGAGGTCGCGTCGAGCGAGGTTCGCGTTCTCGAGCGCGTCGGCATGCCTGGCCGCCTCGGCCGGATCGTCGGCCAGGAGCAGGTTGGCCGCCTCGAGCGCCTCACCCATCCGGCCGGCCGCGTTGAGCCGTGGCGCGAGAGCGAACGAGACCGTCTCCAGGTCGACGGCCCCGGGGGCGATCCTGGCCCGCTCGAGGAGGGCGACGATCCCGGGCCGCGGTGCGCGGCGCAGGCGCTCCAGGCCGATCCGGGCGATCGCCCGGTTCTCGCCAACGATCGGGGCCACGTCGGCCACGGTCCCGATCGTGGCCAGATCGGCGAGGTCGAGCGCCGCGGCGGGACCACCAGGCTCGTCCGCCAGGAGGTGCTGGGCGATCTTGAACGCAACCCCGCTGCCCGCCAGGCGCCGATCCGGATAGGTCGCGTCGGGCCGATGCGGGTTGACCACGGCCAGCGCCGACGGCAGGACCGGCGGGACTCGATGATGGTCGGTGACTATGACATCCAGGCCGCGCTCGTTGGCGACGGCGATCTCGGTGGCGCTGGTCGTCCCGCAGTCGACCGTGACGATGACCTTCACGTCCGCCGCCAGCGCGGCATCGATGGCCGCCCGCGACAGCCCATGGCCCTCGTCGATGCGGCTCGGGACGTAGGGCAGAACGGCTACGCCGAACCGGCGCAGCGCGATGGTCAGGATCGCCAGGCCGGTCAGTCCGTCGGCATCGAAGTCGCCGAAGACCATGACCCGCTCGTCCCGTTCGCGCGCCTGGCCCAGGCGGGCGAGGAGAATGGCGGCATCGGGCAGCCTCGACGGGTCGTGCAGGCCAGCCATCGGATCCCCGAACCAGGCGTCGAGGTCGTCGCCGGTAGCCACTCCCCTGCTCGCCAGGAGTCCGACCAGTCGTCGCGAGACGCCCTGCCGCGCGGCGGCCTCAGCCAGGTTCGCGGAGATCTCGACGGCATGGGGAAGGATCCAGCGGAAGCGGGCCTCGACCATGCCGCTCAGGATGCCACGGGCCGCTTTATCACGGCTTACGAGGGGACGGCGTGGCGGAGCTCAGGATGCCGGGCGCCGCACCCGCGGGGCGCGCGTTGCCATGAGGCGGCCATGCCGACGGTCGTCCCACAGCTGCCAGTCCACGAGCAGTGGACTCGCCACGAAGATCGACGAGTAGGTCCCGGATACGATCCCGATCAACAGGGCCAGGATGAAGTCGTTGATCGCGGCCCCGCCGAAGAGGAACAGCGCCAGCAGGGTCAGGACCACGGTCAGGCTGGTCATGACCGAGCGCGCGAATGTCTGCAGGATCGAATGGTTGACGATCGCCTCGAATGGCTCGCCAAGGTGCCTGGCCTTGTTCTCACGAACCCGGTCGAACACGACGATCGTGTCGTGCACGCTGAAGCCAATCACGGTCAGCATGGCGGTCACGAACAGGGCGTCGATCTCGACGTTGAGGAAGGTCCCCAGGATGGCGAACATGCCGACCACCACGATGACGTCGTGGACCAGGGAAATGAGCGCCGTGATCCCGAACTTGACGTCACGGAAGCGATAGGTGATCCAGAGCAGGATCCCGAGCGAGCCGACGATAATCAGGATGATCGCCTGGCTGATCAGGTCGGAGCTGACGACGGCCCCGATCGTGGTCAGGCTGCGCTGTTCGACGATCGGGCTGAGCTGGGCCTCGAGGGCGGCCGCGACCTCGCCGAGCTTGCCCTCGGTCGGGATCTGGGTGTTGCCGGTGGGGGCGCCCGATGGGGATGACGAGGGCGATGCGCCCGGGGACGGCGAAGCCGATGCGGACGGCGAGGGCGAGCCGCTCTCGTTCGGCACGCTGGCGGCCGCAGTCGGTGCCGGCGCGTTCTCCTGGAGCCCCACGATCTGCTCCGTCTTGATCTCGATGAATCCGGAACCGGTCGTCAGGACGGAGGCCTCGAGGCCCTGCTCCTCGAACACAGCCTTGACCTGTTCGGGCGTGACGTTCGGATCCTCGAACCGGACCTCCCAGCGCGTTCCGCCGGTGTAGTCGATCGTGAACTGCAGACCGGCGTCGGTGGTCGGCGTCAGGAGGATGAACAGCAGGCCCGGAATGGTGATGATCAGCGAGAAGATGTAGAACCGGCGCCGCTTGCCGATGACATCAAACACGCGCGCGTGCCTCACGCCGGGTTGCCGGCCGGACCGCCCCGAGCGCGGCGAATTCGTCATCGCGCAGGCCATAGCGCGACGCCTTGCGGGCCCAGGCCTGGCGCACGACGACCCGTAGGATCGAGCGGGTCACGACGATGGCGCTGAACATCGAGATCAGCACGCCGATGATCAGGACGAGGGCGAACCCGCGGATGACCGACGAGCCGAACATGTACAGGATCGTCGCCGTGATCAGGCTCGACACGTTGGAGTCAAGGATCGAGTTCCAGGCGCGGTTGAAGCCGGCCTCCACCGCCGCCGGGAGCGACTTGCCCAGCCGTAACTCCTCCTTCATCCGCTCGAAGATCAGGATATTGGCGTCGACCGCCATGCCGATCGAGAGCACGAAGCCGGCCACCCCGGCGAGCGTCAGGGTAACCGGGACCAGCCGGAAGACCGCGTACATCACGAGCGTGTAGTAGACGAGGGCGAAGCTCGCCACGAGGCCGGTCAGCCGGTAGTACAGCAGCATGAAGGTGACCACGAGACCGATCCCGATGAGGCCGGCGAGCAGGCTCTGGGTCAGGAACTGGCTGCCCAAAGTGGCGCTGATCGTTTCGCTGGACAGCTCCTGGATCGGGAACGGCAGCGAGCCGAACTTGAGGACG
>JBKKDW010000051.1:0-4376 GCA_046708025.1 Candidatus Limnocylindrales bacterium | reverse complement strand
GCGTCGGACCGCGGCGGGCGCGTCGGGACCGCGGCGGGAGATCACTCCAGGCGACGATCTCCCTAGGGTGATGCGTATCACCGGAGGGAGATCGGCGCAGGTTCGGGGGCGTCCGGCGGGCGGCCCTGGCCCACCTGCAGATTTCCCTATGGAGATCGCCCATCAATGTCGACAAGTGAGCCCGCCCCTCCGGTGAGCCCCGCCCCGCTTACCGCTCGCGGGCGACGGTGATGGCCGAGACTGCGTATGCGCCCGCTGCCTCGAGAGCGACGGCGCAGGCCGCCAGCGTGGCGCCCGTTGTCACGACGTCGTCGACGACGAGGACCCAACGGCCCGAGACCGTCGCTGCCACGCCGCCCCGAACGCGGAACGCTCCGGTCACGTTGGAGGATCGCTCGTCGCGACCGAGCTCGAACTGCGCGATCGTTGCGCGCGCCCGTTCGAGCGCCGGCAGATACCGCAGCCCGAGCGAGTTGGCCGCCACCTGCGCGATGAGTGCCGCCTGGTCATAGCCGCGCTGGCGCACTCGCGCGACGTGCATGGGAACGGGTACCACGACGGTCGTGCCTTCGCCGACTCGCTGCCAGCGCCGGGCCACCGCCTCGCCAAGCGGCCGTGCCAGCCGGCGCTCGCCGGAATACTTCAGGTGGTGGAGTGCCGCCCGGACCGGCCCACCGAACGCCGCGCACCATTCGAGCTGGAGGAGGGGCGCCGGCAGATCGGCCGGGAGCCCGATTGGCGTTCCGCCGCGGAGGTCCAGTCGCGCATCCAGGGCGGGACGGCAAGAGGGACACAGTGGTTCACCCTCGCGGCCGCACCCGGCGCACGTGGCCGGGAAGGCCAGATCGAGGGCGGCCGATGCCGCGCCACCGAGACCGCGCAGGATCGCCATCACGCGATGATGCGCGTGGGCGCTTTACCGGCACGTATCCGGTCGGGGATCCGTGAGAACGACCACATCACCAACGGCCGTGCCCGTGCGCTCGATCGCGCCCACCGGCAGCTCCAGGACGCCGTGAGCGCCACGGACCAAGGGAACCAGCCCCACCCACGCCCGCAGGCCGGGATGGACCGACAGCACCGTCTGCGCGCCGTCATGACCGGCCTCCGGCCGCCCAAGGAACACGGCATCGATCGGGAAGCGCATGAACATCATGTGGATCCCATTCGTGCCCGGCAGCCACAGACCGCCATCAGGATCCAGGGACGCCCGACCCATGAGGCCCATGAATCGACCCCACAGGCCATCGGCCGCCTCCAGGCAACTCGCGAGGACGGCGTCCCGGGTGAGGTTGTGGGCGGCGATGACCTGATCGGCCTGACGGGCTGCGGCCAACCGCCGCTAGACCGTCAGGTTGATCATGATCAGGATGATCGCCGGGCCCAGGATCACGATGAACAGCGACGGGAAGATGCAGCCGACCAGCGGGAAGAGCATCTTGATCGGCGCCTTGGCCGCCTGCTCCTCGGCTCGCTGTCGGCGCTCGATGCGCAGCTGCTCCGACTGGACCTGGAGCACCTTGGAGATCGACACGCCGAGCTGCTCAGCCTGGATGATCGCGCCAATGAAGTTGGTGAGCGGCGGCACCTCGGTGCGCGCCACGATGTCGCGCAGCGCCTCGCGGCGCTGCTTGCCAACCCGGACTTCGGCCAGGGCGCGGCGGAACTCTTCCGACAGGGGACCCGGGAGCTTCTCGACCACCTTGCCCAGGGCGGAGTCGAAGCCGAGTCCGGCCCTGACGGAAATGGTGAGCAGGTCCAACGCGTCGGGGATCATCAGCAGAATGGCGTGCTTGCGTTTCTTGACCCGTCCGCCAAGCCAGAATTCGGGAATGGTGTATCCGAACAGGGCCCCGACCAGGGCCATCAGGACGCCGATGAGGAACGGGAAGCCGAGCACGCCGACGATGGCGAACAGGAAGAAAAACAGGATGCCACCCACGATCGCGCCGATCACCTTGATACCGAGCCAGTCGGCGACTCGGAGGTCGCCCGGATTTCCGGCCAGCGCCAGGCGCTTCTCCGTTCGCTCCGTAAAGGACGAGCTGGTGATGCGCGAGATGCTGCCCGACAGGCGAGCCACGAGCGGGCGCATCGTTCGTTCCATGAACGGCGCCTGGAGCTCCAGCTCCTCGAGGTTCTTGGCCTGCATCGTGCCGAGCTGGGTGAGACGAGCCTGGACCGGGTCCACCGGCGCGTTGCTGATCAGACCGTAGATGATGAGCAGGATCGCGCCGGCGGCGATCGCCGCAATGAGGATGGGCATCTGCTAGACCTCGATGTCGACGATACGGCGGATCGCCATGAAGCCGAGGAACATCATGAACCCGCCGACGGCGAGGATGACGACCCCGGCCGGCAGGCCGATGAGGCTGGCTCGGGCGTCGAACATGGGGTCCATGAAGCCGGGTGCCGCCACGAACAGGAACCCAGCCAGGGCGATCGGCAGGCCGGCAACCACGTAGCCTGACAGGCGCTGCTGCGCCGTCAGTGTACGAATCTCGCCCTTGATCCTGATCCGCTCGCGGATCGTGTAGGCGATGGAGTCCAGGATCTCGGCAAGGTTGCCGCCCACCTGGTGCTGGATGGCGATGGCGGTGGCCATGAGCTCCAGGTCGTCCGAGCGAACCCGGCGGACCATGTTCTCCAGGGCCTGCTCGAACGGCAGGCCAAGGTTGACTTCGCGGATGACCCGGGCAAATTCGATAGAGATCGGCGGACGCGTCTCGCGCACGACCAGCTCGATCGCCTGGAGGAACGAAGAGCCGGCCCGTAGCGCGTTGGCAATCAGGGTGATCGTGTCCGGAAGCTGCTTGTTGAAGGCGCCCAGGCGCCCGTTCCGGCGGCGGGCAAGCCAGAAGCGAGGGATGAAGAAACCGATGACGATGCCGATCAGCAGGAAGAGCGGGTTGCGCAGGGCCGGCAGAAAGGCCGACAGGAAGACCATGACCAGGGGAACGCCCACGATGGAGCCGGCCCAGATCGCGAGGAACTCGGATGGCTTCAGGTGCAGGTCTGCCCGCGCGATGTCACGCGCGATGTTCGCCCAGAAGTCGCGGCCCTCGACCGCCTTGTTCAGGCTGGCCAGCGCCTGGCTCTGGGCGATCAGCTCGGCGACGCCGCCCTGGCCACCGGCAGCCTTTGCCGAGGGTGTCGCGGCGTAGCGCTCCAGGCGGTCGGAGATCCCCGACCGACCCGACATGGCAATGCCGATCGCGATCACCAGGACCGCCAGCGCGGCGACCCCGGCGAGGATGAACGGCAGCGATTGCGCTGACACGGTGGGGTGCTTCCTTCCCGGCCTAGTACGTGAAACCGAACAGACCGGGCGGGAGATTGATGCCCATGACCTCGAACTTTTCGACGAACTTGGGCCGGATCCCGGTCGGCTTGAGGCGGCCCTGGATCTTGCCTTCGACCACGCCGGTCTGCTCGAACACGAAGACGTCCTGCATGACGATGACGTCGCCTTCCATGCCCTGGACCTCGGTGATGTTGACGATCCGCCGGGTCCCGTCCTTTAGCCGGCTCTGCTGGACGATCAGGTCCACGGCCGAGGCGACCTGCTCGCGGATCGCCCGCAGGGGCAGGTCCACGCCGGCCATCAGGACCATCGTCTCGAGCCGCGACAACATGTCGCGCGGGCTGTTGGCGTGGCCGGTGGACATCGAGCCGTCGTGGCCCGTATTCATGGCCTGGAGCATGTCGAGCGCCTCACCGGAACGGCACTCGCCAACGATGATCCGATCGGGGCGCATCCGCAGGGCGTTGCGCACGAGCTCGCGGATCGGGACGGCGCCCTTGCCTTCGATGTTGGGTGGACGTGACTCGAGGGTCACGACGTGCTCCTGGCGGAGCTGGAGCTCGGCGGCGTCCTCGATCGTGACGATCCGCTCGTCGTTCGGGATGAACGAGGAAAGGACGTTGAGCGTTGTGGTCTTGCCCGAGCCGGTGCCGCCAGAAACGAACAAGTTGAGGCGGGCCTCCACGCACGCTCGAAGGAATTCGAACATGTCTACGGTGGCCGTTCCGAACCGGATCAGATCGTCAGTCGTGAAGGGCGAGGCGGAGAACTTGCGGATGGTGATGACGGGCCCCACCAATGACAGGGGCGGGATGATGGCGTTGACGCGGGAACCGTCGGTCAAACGGGCATCGACCATCGGCGACGACTCGTCCACGCGCCGACCGATCGGGGCGATGATCCGGTCGATGATGCGCATCACGTGATCGTCGTTCTGGAAGACGACGTTGGTCAGCTCCAGCTTGCCAGATCGTTCGATGTAGACCTGCCGCGGACCGTTGACCATGACTTCGGTGATGGACTCGTCGCGAAGGAGCGGCTCCAGCGGCCCGAGGCCGATGATCTCGTCGGT
>JBKKDW010000050.1:0-10058 GCA_046708025.1 Candidatus Limnocylindrales bacterium | reverse complement strand
CGATGGTCTTCGCGGTGACCACGATCTCGATCTTCTTCCGGCCGGCGCGGGTCGCCATCCTGCCGCGGATCGTCGAGGAGCGGGATCTGCTGACGGCCAACTCGGCAATGTGGGTCGGTGAGACGCTAGCCGACGTCCTTGGCTACCCGTTGGCGGGCATCTTCGTGGTCGCCCTTGGAAGCGCCGTACCGCTCGCCTTCTGGGTCGACAGCGCGACCTATCTCGCATCGGCGACCCTGCTCACGGCCATTGCCGTCCGGGGAATGTCGCCGTCGGCCTCCGACGCCACCGGATCGACGACCGACAAGCTGGGTTTCATCGGCGAGCTCAAGGCCGGTTGGCGGTTCCTTCGTGCGGACGCCATCCTCCTCGCCAATACGCTCCAGGCGACCGTCGGCCAGTTCACGATCGGGATCGTGACGGCGCTGACGCCGATCTACGCGTTCCAGGTGTTCGGTGGTGGCGAGGTGGGCTGGCAGGCCGTGTATGGGTTCCTCGAAACCGGGATCGGAGTCGGCAACCTGCTCGGCGGGTTCGCCATCGGGTTGGTCGGCGCTCGCCTCGCCAAGGGTCGCATGGTCATCGCCGGCTATGCGGTGTGGGGGATGATGGTGACGCTGATGGCGCTGACCGGCCACGTCGGCCTGGCGATCGGCTTTTGCTTTGGCCAAGGGGTCGCGAACATGGTCTTCGTGATCCCCAGCCAGACGCTGTTCCAGGAGCGAACGCCACCGAACCTGATGGGTCGGGTCGTTGGCTTCCGGTTCGCCCTCGTATTCGGATCGATGACGGTCGCGATGGGCCTGGGTGCCATCCTTGGCGAGCTGGTCGGTGTGACGATGGTCCTGGCTTTCTTCGGGATCGTGACGATGTTGACCGGGCTTGCCGGCATGTTCGTGCCGGCCATTCGAGACGCCGACTGAACGGTGCAGTGGTGCCTTGGGTACACTGGCGCCCGCGCCGCGACCGATGACCGACGCGACCGCCAGGAGTGATACGACCGAATGACTGATCGACCCGAGGGCACGCCGGGAGAACCTGCCGGGCCGGTGGAGGCCCCCGAGCCCGAAGCCGCCGAGGCGATCGACGAGGTCGAGATCGAAGACGGATCGTTCGAAGGCGATACCGATGACGCGGAATTCGACGACGCCGAGGACGACCTCGAGGACGAACCGGTTGTCCTGCCCGGCGTCGAGCCGGCCCCGCTGGTCGCCGCGACAGGCGGCGCGGTGGCCCGGCGGCGAGGGGCGTCGACTCCGGCGGTCCAGCGCGCACCGACCCCATCCGAGGTTGCGGTCCACGTCACCGACAACACCTCGAGGTTCTTGGTCATCGCCACTGTGGTCGTGTTCGTCGCGATCCTGGCATGGGGGTTGCTCGCGGGCACCGGTGGACTGCTGACGGCCACGCCAGCACCGACCGTGGCGCCGTCGGTATCCGCGGCACCCTCGGCATCGGTATCGCCCGAAGTTTCGGCATCCGCCTCGCCGTCCTGACCGGTGGCACGCTTCGCCCGCCGGGGAGCTGCGCAGTAGTCTCCGAGGCATGAACGTGTGGCGTCGACGGGACCCGGACGCTGCCCGGGCAGCGATGGTCGCCAACCAGCTCCGGGCCCGTGGGATCGCCGACGACCGCGTCCTCGAGGCGATGGGTGCCGTCCCGCGCGAGGCCTTCGTACCGGATGAGGCCCGCAGCGAGGCCTACGCGGACGAGGCCCTGCCGATCGGTGCGGGTCAGACGATCAGCCAACCGTTCATGGTCGCGCGGATGACTGAGCTGCTTGAGGTGCAGCCGGGCGATCGGATTCTGGAGATCGGCACCGGCTCCGGCTACCAGGCCGCCGTGCTCGCCTGGCTCGGGGCGCGGGTCACCAGCCTGGAACGCCTGGCGGCACTGATTCCGCTGGCCCGCGAGCGAATCGATGCGCTCGGGCTGGGCGAGGCCGTCGAGATTCGACTCGCCGACGGGAGCCTCGGTGACCCGGCCGGCGCGCCGTGGGAGGGAATCATCGTGACCGCGGCGGCGCCGGCCATCCCGAACGAGCTTCGTGGGCAGCTGGCCGACGGCGGCCGGCTGGTCATCCCGGTCGGGCCCCGCGACCGGCAGATCCTGACCGTCGTCACTCGCCACGCACAGGAGTGGATCGAACGCCCGGACGGGGCCTGCGTCTTCGTCCCTCTGATCGGCGCCGGCGGCTTCGAGTCGGCTGGTTGATCCCGTGCCTCCTATGCAGTATCGTAACTGATACCGTCAGGAGCACATCTGATGCACAGGAAGCAGTTTCTATCACCGGCCGACATCGCCCGGGAACTGGGCATCAGCTCCACGACTGTTCTCCGGATGATCCATTCAGGCGAGTTGCCGGCGATCGTCGTGTCGGAGCGGATCTACCGGATCCCGATAAAGAGCTTTGACATGTACAAGGCCGGAACGCTTAGAGCAACCGAGGCGGCTCCGCTGGGAGGGGTCAAGCCACGACCGCGACTTGGGCATGGTGAGCGGCTGCCCACCAGCCAACCGGTCACCCGTGGTCGCTGATGGCGACGCTCTACGACCTTCGGGGGTACCTTGGCACCCTCTCCACGATCCTCTGGAACTACGGGGCGACCTTCGGGCTGCCGACGCTCGACGAGTATGACTCGGGCGAAGTGGGGTTCTCGTTCGGCGCAGATCTGCCTGGGTTGGCGACTCCGAAGGCGGCTCGCATCACGCTTGCAGAGATCTGGACACACGGACGCTCGAATGACTTCAGCCGCCTGGAGTACGAATACGACTTCATCGAATACCCGTTCGACCGGCGGCGCGCCTACCACGGGCACGATCCGGACCACTTCGCTCGCGAATTCGGTGTCCTCGTCCATGAGCATTGTGAGGAGCGACTCGGTTCGCCGATATGTGGCCACTACTACGGCTTGCCGATCAGCGGCTTCGAGGCCATCCGCCAGTTCTCGTCATTCTGGGGACAGCCGCTGCTCGGGTGCGCGGACCTTCGTTGCATGATCGATTGATGTTTGTCGAGCCTCACGCCGCGAAATGCTTGGCACATGAAGCGACCTACCACGATCAACCTGGACATGGACCTCGAGCTGGAGGCACGGCGCGCCCTCGGCACGAACCGGATGACGGACACGATCCATCGAGCGCTGGCCGAGGCGGTCGCCCGGGAACGACGCCGCTGGCTTGCGGATCATGATTTCCTGGACCTGACGCCCGAGCGTCTGGAGGAGCTCCGTCGCGAGCAGTTCGAGATCACGGACGCGACCACCGTCGCCTCGTGATGGAGCTCGTCAGTCACGGGCCAGCCGATGCGTTGGATAGCCCCACGGGGCACCATTCCGTAAGGCTGGGGCTCGGTATACTCGGCCGGCCATGACCCACGTGTTCGTCGCGCCCCACCCGGACGATGTCGCGCTCTCCTGCGGCGGGCTGATCGCCAGCCTGCGTGAGCTGGGCCAGAACGTCACGATCCTGACCGTCTTCTCTGGCGATGGGTCGGTCGATCGGTTGTCGCCCTACCAACGCGAGGCGCTGGGGTTCGGGTCGAAGGCGCTCTGGCCGTCGACCGAGGCGTTCAACCGCAGCGCCATCGCCGCCGACTGGCCAACCGCCGCGCTCGTTCCCTCGTGGGCCGCCACCAAAGAGGGCCTGGAGGCGACCCAGGAAGACGCCGATGCGGCGGCCAAGCGCTTCTGGCAGCGTTCTTCGTGGTACCGCCGAGCCAGCATCCGCAACGTCTCGCTGGCCGATCAGCCGGTCATCGACGACCTGTCCACCCAGGGTGCGATCTACACCGACGAACTGGTGGACGCCGCCGCCGCAGGCGACCTGATGGCCCGCCGCCGGGTGGAGGACGAGCGCTACGCCTACTTTGCCGAGGCGTCGATCGTGTTCCTCGACATGCCTGACGCGGTCTTCCGCGGTTACGAGGGCGATGCCCAGTTGCTCGGCGCGCCGCGCGACGACGATGCGGCGCCATTCGAGCTCCTGCGCCAGGAGATCGATCGGCTCGAGCCGCAGCGAGTCTACCTACCGCTGGGCGTGGGTGGCCACGTCGATCACCAGCTCTGCCGCGAGGTCGGCGTCCGGCTGCTGGAGGAGGGCCGGCGCTGGGTGATGCCCGGGCCGGATTACGCCGGGATGGTCGCCTTCTACGAGGACTTCCCGTACGCCTGGTGGAGTGATTTCCGCGGGCTGGCCGGGCTCGCCGACAACCCGTTCGGGCGCCTGCCGGTGGGCGTGAGCCTCAGCGCCGAGTTCGCCGACATCACCGATCAGCTCGAGGCCAAGATCATGGGCATCAGCCTGTACGAGAGCCAGCTCGACCGGCTGTTCGATGGCAAGCGCGAAATGGCCAATGCGGTGCGCACGTACGGGCGGGCGATCGCCGAGGTCGGGGGCGTCGATGGATCAGCCGAACGCTACTGGGTCTCCGGCCGCGTCTGACGCGGTCAACGCCCGGCGGACGAACGCCCGACTCTCCGGGCGCGAGGTCGCGGCCCTGGCGATCGCGCTCGTCGTCGGCATCGCGATCCGCCTGGCACTCCTGCCTACCCAGGGCCTCCGCGGGGACATCGATCAATTCGTGCTGTGGGTCCACGGAATTGCGGTCGATGGCCTGGCCAATGCCTACGATCAGGGCCTGTCGTTCCCGCCGGTCATGGCCTATGTCTGGGCCTGGCTGGCCGCCTTGGCACCTGCCTTTCAGACGGTCACGGACGGCGCGGACCCGGCCATCCGAGTGATCATGAAATTGCCTGCAACACTGGCCGATCTCGGCCTGGCTTTGGTCGTCGCCGCTATCCTTCGCGACCGTCCTCGAGCGGCCGTCATCGCGGCCGGCGCGATCCTGCTTCATCCCGCTGTCATCGACGTCAGCGCCTGGTGGGGCCAGTACGAGTCGTTCTATGTCCTGTACGGCGCTGCCGCCGTGCTGTGCGCCGTGCGCGGACTTGACGGTATGGCTGCCGCGTTCGTGGCTCTGGCCATCCTGGCCAAACCCCAGGCCCTGCCCTTCATCATCCCGTTCGCGGCCTGGTTCTGGGCGCGCGGCGGCCTCCGGGGGTTGCTGACCGCCGGCGCCATCGGCCTGGCCGTCGGCGTCCTCCTGTGGCTCCCGTTCGTTCCGGCCAACGGGCCTGCCAACTATCTCGAGACCCTGCTCTACTACCAGGATGAGGTCTACAACGTGCTATCGGTGCGGGCGTGGAATGCCTGGTGGCTGGTCCAGGAGGCCCTCGCCGGAGGACGCTTCCTGGACGACAACGTGGCCATCCTTGGCCCGCTCACGCTGCGCCACCTCGGCTACGGCGTCGTCGCTCTCGGGTCCGCAGCGATCGGGTTGGCGATCGTGCGTGATCCTCGCCCGCAGACCCTCATCCTGGGGTTGGCCGCATCGAGCCTGATCTCCTTCGCCTTCCTGACCGGGATGCATGAGCGATATGCGTACCCGGTCCTGGTCTTTCTAATGCTGCGCATCAGCGATCCCGGCTTGCGCTGGGCCGGGCTTGCCTTCGGTGTTGTGCTCACCTTGAATCTGCTGGCCGCCGTGCCACCCACTCCGGATATCGGGGCGTTGCTGCCGGTCGCCGGTCCTCTCGGGATCGGCGGTTCGGTGGCGATCGTGGCCCTGGCCGGCGCCCTGCTCTGGCGGCTGCTGCGCGACGCGCAGGACCATCGGGCCACGGCAGTGCGGACCGCTGCGGGGCTATAGTCCCGCCCGAGTTCCGACACCAACCCCGGAGGAGCACCGCCATAACCCTCGCCGCCATCGCTCGCACGCGGCGGCCTGACCGCGCGGATCTCGTGGTCGCCCTGGTGACCGTGGGCGCGTTCATCGGCATACTCTGGCTCGGCCGCGGGATGACCTTCTTCGCAGACGAGTGGGCCGTGATCGTGGAGAGGCCGATCTCCCTGGACAACTTCGTGCGGCCGTTCAACGAGCACTGGCTGGGGGTCACGACCCTCGTCTACCGGTTGCTCCTCGAACGTGTCGGGCTGACGACGTATGTGCCGTACCTGGCCCTGCTGCTTGGTCTGCATGTGATCGTCGTCCTGGAGGTCTACTACCTCGCGCGACGTTCGGCCGGCGCGGCGCTGGGGGCACTGGCCGCGGTGATCATGGCCGTCCTCGGCAGCGGCTTCGAGAACCTCTACTGGGCGATGCAGATCGGCTTCATTGGGGCAATCGCGCTCGGACTGGGTGCGGTCATCGTGCTCGAGCGGGGCCTCACCCCTGGTCGAGCCGTCGCCGCAACCGCCATGTTGACGGTCGGGATGATGACTTCGGGCTTCGGCCTGTTCATGCTCGTGTTCGTCGGCCTCGAGTGCCTGCTCATGCCCGACCGGCGGCGCCTGATCATCGCGCTGCTCGTTCCGGCCGGCGTTTACCTTGCCTGGTATCTCGCGTTCGGGCGCGGAGGCCTGGCCACCCACCGCGACCCGTTCACGATCGCGGCGATGCTGGATGTCCCGGCGTTCGTGGCCGCTGGCGCAGGGACCGCGATCGGCTCGGCCATCGGCGTCGGGCCGCTATTCGGGCGAGTTGCCGCCCTGGTCCTGGCGGTCGCGGTAGGCTGGAGGGTTTTCCGCGATGGGCTCGGCAGCGTCCCGCCGCGGGCCCTCGCCTGCTTCGGCGCGATCATCGTCCAGTACTCGATCCTGGGCCTGGTCCGGGGACAGCTGTTCGACGGTGCCGCCGAGTACAGCCGCTACGCCTACCTCTCGACGATCTTCGCATTGCTCGGTCTGGTCGCCCTGCTCAGCCCGCTCGCGGTCATGCGCGACCCTCGGTGGCGGACCGCCCGCCTCAGGGTCCTGACCGTGGTCGCCACCCTGGCACTGACCTGGAATGTCGGGCTGTTGGTCGCCGGCAGGGAGATCTTTCTCGACCGGGCGGACTCGACCCGGGCCATCATGATCGTGGCCCAGGGCGACCTGGAACCCGGGATCGATCCCGACCAGGCCACGCTCCTCGACAGCCGGGTCAGCGATCTGCGCGCGTCGCTCGATCGATTCGGATCGCCGCTCACCGATTCGCTGGCCGGTGACGCGGTCCGCCCGGTCGCGCCTGAACTCATCGAGGAGATCCGCGACGACCTGGCCGAGCGGTCAGCGGCCCGCTGAACGCCGACGCCGCCGGGCCGTCGACCCCGGCGCGGCCCGTATCGCCATCCAGTACCAGGCCAGGTAGTGGGGCAGCCATTGGCGCAACCTGAAGTTGCTCTGCCCGGCCGTTCTGTCCCGCCAGGTGGTCGGGACCTCGGCCACCCGCCGGCCTTCAATCGTGGCCTTGACGGTAAGCTCCAGGGCAAGCTCGAAGCCCGCCGCGCTCTCGATCGTCACCGCGTCAAGGAAGCGCCGCGAATAGAGCTTGAAGTTGTTCGTCGGATCGTGCGTCGCCACGCCTGCCAACCAGTGCAGGGTCAACCCTGCCGCGCGGCTCATGAACCGCTTGAGGCGCGGGCCGCCGATCTGATGCCCGCCGCGCATGTAGCGCGAGGCGGCGACAACGTCCGCGCCGTCGCGCGCGAGGGCGACCATCGAGTCCACGATCTGCGGCTCGTCCGACCCGTCGGCCATGGAGATGAGGACATAGGGTGCAGTCGTGCCGGCGATCCCCGCCTTCATCGCGTTGAGGACGCCACGCCCAAGGTCATTGCGCAGGCCGCGCAGGCCCGGGATCTCGGCCGCGAGCCGGGCGATGACCGGAACGGTCGTGTCGCCGTCGAAGTCGTAGACGACCACCAGCTCGTGCGGCGTCGCGACGCCGGCGGACAACCCTCGCAGGATCGGCTCGACCGCATCGCCCTCGTTGTAGACCGGCAGGACGATGGCGAGGTCGGGCCTGGCGTTCATCGGCGTCGCTCGCCAACATAGAGCGTCTGTTTGCCCATCAGCCACCACATCGGTCGGACCGCGAGGTAGGCGCGAACGAGCAACCCCATCGAGGGCAGCCGGCCCTTGGTCGAGTACGGCAGGAACCGGGTGACCAGGTCGACCGTGGTGAACCCGGCGAGCTCGGCCGCTTCGACCAGGCTCCGTTCCGTGAGTGCCACTCGATGGTCGATGAAGTCCCAGTAGCGAGGGCCAACGAGCCGGATGTTCGGCTGGAGCACGATCATCCGACCCCCGGGTCGCACAAGCCCGGCCACGACGCGCAACTGCTGGATGACCGCGTCGCTCGACTCGAGGTGCTCCAGGTAATTGCTCATGAAGATCGTCCCGAAATGGGCTTCGGGGAGGTGATTGGCGAGGTCCAGCCCGGAGGCCTGGACGAACCGGACGTCGCCGGGCAGGGCAGCCTTGACGTCGCGGATGTCGGTGGCCCAGCGATCGGAGGCCTGCACCCAGCGGACGAAGTGGCCGCGGTCGCAGGCCAGGTCGAGGACCGGGGCCGCCGGGTCGATGTAGCGCTGAAGATGCCGAACGATCTCGCGCCAGACGGCGTCCTTGGCCCTGGTCGCCCGTTCGTCGAAGCGCGCTTCGTAGATCTCGGGAAGGAGCTGCGTCACAACCGCCCGGCCTCCAATTCGGCCCGGATCCAGGGGATGACCTCGTCAAGCATCGCGTCGAGCGAAGTCGTGGCCTCGAATCCAAGGACCTCCCTGGCCTTGCCCACGTCCGGTACCCGGAGCTGCACGTCGTGCTCGAATGGGGCGTCGCTGACGTGATGGAACGGACGGCCGTCCGTGTGGATCTTGTGCCAGATGCACTCGGCCAGCTCGAGGACGGTCGTCGAAGCCGCCGTCGAGAGGTTGAAGTCATCGTTGATCGCCGCCCGCGACTCCATCGCGAGCCGGATGCCGCGGGCCAGGTCGCCCCCGTAGGTGAAGTGCCGGACCTGGTTGCCTTCGCCCAGGATGTGCAACGGGTCCTGGCCCATCAGGATCTTGAGGACCAGGTCTGGCACGACGTGGCTGAGGGCCAGTTTCACGTTTCCGCTCATGACGTCCGCGTCGCGGAGCGCCCGGCGTTCCCCGATGCCCACGCAATTGAACGGCCGCACGATGGTGTACGGCAGCTCGTGCTGCTCGAGTGCGCCCCTGGCGAAGTACTCGGACGCGAGCTTCTGGAAGCCATAGGTCGAGATCGGTGGTGGCGAGGTGAGCTGGGCGCCCTCCGGCGTCGGGAAGTCGGTCGCCGACTCGTAGACCATCGACGAGCTGACCACGATGATCCGTTCCAGGTGTCCGACACGGTGGGCGGCGATCGCGGCGTCGAACGTCGAGGCCAGGATGCGCTCGTTTTCGGCCAGCAGGTCGTAGGCGAACTCGTGGAAGTAGCTGATCCCGCCGATCATCGCCGCGGCCGCCACGACCTGGTCGCAGTCGGCGGCGAGCTCGCGCATGAGCGCGGTGTCCTTGGCGTCGCCCTCCACGAAGCGGTAGCGCGGATGCGAGTCGTACGACTTGGACAGACGACCGTATTTCGAGAAGTCGTCGAGGCCGATCACCTCGTGACCGGCGTCCAGCAGTTCCGGAACCAGGTAGCCGTTGATGAATCCGGCGGCGCCCGTGATCAGGATCCGCATCAGAGCTGAATCCCCGCCCCGAGGACGCCCCACACGTCGACGAGGTCCTTGCCCCCGATCTGCAGACCCCGGTAGGCCGTGTGCGGGGCACCCAGGATCACGATGTCGCTCTCGTCCAGCACGCACTCCAGGGAGACCAGCCTGTCGTCATGGACATACGGATCGGTGCACACCACACGCGCGCCCGCCCACGCCAGGAGTTTGCGCAGCTTGTAGCTCAGCGAGGCGCGGGTGTCGTCGGACTCGGCCTTGAAGGCCATGCCCAGGATCCCGACGGTCTTGCCAGTGAGCCCGCCGTAACGACGCTCGAGCGCCGACACGATGTACGCCGGCAACCCTTCGTTGACCTGCATCGCGGCCTGGCCCAACGGGAAGTGATCGGACGTGTAGGCAGCCAGCTGCATCGTGTCCTTGAACAAGCATGGACCGGCGGCGAAACCCGGGCCGGGCAGGTCCGCGGCTCGCGGGTAGTCCTCGCGGATCGCCCGCAGGATGTTGGTGTAGTCCACGCCGGCCTGGTCGGCGATCA
>JBKKDW010000049.1:0-3788 GCA_046708025.1 Candidatus Limnocylindrales bacterium | reverse complement strand
GTCCCAGGCCGCAGATCGAGGCGTCGCGCATCCCGCCTCCGACGTCGCCGATTTGCACCAGCTCCTCGGCCACGCCGCCGCGCGCGCAGCCGGCGACGATGCGGTGCAACGCCTCTTCCTGCCGCACCGTGCCGACCCGGCACGGCACGCACTGGCCGCACGACTCGTCACGAAAGAATTGGGCGATCCGGCGCAGCGTGTCCACCAAGTCCACGGTCTCATCGAAGACCATCACGACACCGGAACCGAGCGTCGCCCCGATCGCCCGAGTCGCCTCGAACGTGAGCGGCGTGTCCAGGGCATCGGGTCCGACGAACACCCCGGCCGCGCCGCCGAGCAGAACCGTCTTGATCGCGCGTCCGCCCGGAACCCCGCCGGCCAGCTCGATCAGATCACGCAGCGTCGCCCCGAACTCGACCTCGTAGACGCCCGGGCGGGCGACATGGCCGGACAGGCAGAACAGTTTCGGACCTGTGGACCCTTCCGTCCCGATCGCCGCGTAGGCCTCGCCGCCGTCCAGCACGATCAGCGGCAGATTGACCAGCGTTTCGACGTTGTTGACGACGGTCGGCTTGCCGAACAGCCCAATCTCGACCGGGAACGGCGGCTTGTTGCGCGGCTCCCCGCGCTTGCCTTCGATCGATTC
Source organism: Candidatus Limnocylindrales bacterium (assembly GCA_046708025.1). GTDB lineage: Bacteria > Chloroflexota > Limnocylindria > Limnocylindrales > CSP1-4 > SPCO01. Next base: position 3,142 of record JBKKDW010000049.1, on the reverse strand, counting down.
GAACAGGGCCGTTTCCTCCCCGCAGATGTAGGCGCCGGCACCGCGCCGAACCTCGATGTCGAAGGCGACGCCCGACCCCAGGATGTCCGCTCCGAGAAGGCCGGCGGCCCGCGCCTGTGCAACCGCGCCTGAAATTCGACCCTCGGCCTCTGGGTACTCACCACGGATGTAGAGGTATCCGCGTTCGCAGGCAGTCGCGAAGGCGGCGATGGTCATCGCCTCGACGACCGCGAACGGGTCGCCCTCCAGCAGGACCCGGTCCTTGAACGTGCCGGGCTCCGACTCGTCGGCATTGCAAACGAGGTAGTGCGGTCGTGCTTGCTGGGCGGTCACAGCCGCCCACTTGCGGCCGGTCGGGAAGGCGGCGCCACCGCGGCCCACGAGTCGCGCGGCAGTCACCTCGGCGATGACAGCCTCGGGCCCGATCTCGAGGGCGCGGGCGAGGGCCGCGTAGCCGCCGTTGGCGCGGTAGTCATCGAGTGAGGTCGGATCGACGACGCCGATGCGGCCCAGAAGGCGCGGGCGCGCGCGCGCGGTGGGCGCGGGCGGGACGACCGTCGCGACGATCTCCCTAGGGCGAGCGGCCGGGGACATCTCCGGCCGCCCGAGTCGAGCAACGACGCCGGTGGCATCGACGGGCGCCACGGTGAAGACCCTCGGCGCCTCGCCAGCGAACGTGAACATGGCCGCTGGCGCCCGGTCGCACAGGCCCAGGCAGGGACTCCGCAGCCAGGTTGCCTGTCCATCACGGATCGGGGTCCCGGCTGTGCCGAGCGCCCGTTCCAGATCGGTGCACAACGTCTCCGCGCCCGCGAGGCGGCACGCGATGTCGTCGCAGACGTGGGCCACGTTAGGCGGTCGCGGTGTCGTGGCATATAGCGCGTAGAACGTCGCGACCCCGTAAGCCTCGGCCGGCGCGACGGCCAGTCGCCGGGAGACGTAGTTGAGCGCCGGCTGGCTGATCCATCCGATCCGGCTCTGGACCGCGTGGAGCGCCGGGAGCAACTCGGCACGACGTGACCGGGCTGCGTGGCCGCCGCGCGAGGCGTGCCCCTCTGTCGCAGGGTTGCGCGCCCCGCCCGCCCAGCCTGAGTCCGGCGGCCCGAGAACGGCATCGACCGCCGCCCGCTCGGCCGCTGAAGCGAGCGGCCCAATGACGTGCAGATCCATTGCGCCCGAGTGTAGCGAGGCGGAGCCCAGGCCGAGGCCGGCGAGACGCTGGAGGTGACAGAACATGGCCAGCCCGTCGCCCAGCTCAGCCCACGTCCGGCGAAGCCGGTCTCGATCATCGACCAGATGATCGCCGAGGGCCGGATCACCCCGGCCACCTTCGATCATCGGATGCTCGAGCTCGGCCAGAGCCTCGGAGCGTTCGTGACCTATGACGACCGGCTCGCCGAGGCGGCGCGGGCGGTCGGTTAGCCGGTGGTCCGCCCGGCCTGACCTCCCGTCAGCCGCTCGATCCGGATGGCCGTCGCCTTGAACTCGGCCGTACCCGATTTCGGGTCGGTCGCGTCGATCGTCAGCAGGTTCGTGGCCACGTCGTCCTGGAAGTGCAGGGTCATGAATGTCAGGCCCGGCCTGAGTGATTCGTCGATCCGGATCGGTACCTCCACTTGACCGCGCCGCGAGACGACCCGAATACGCTCGCCATCGCTCAGGCCATAGGTGGCGGTGTCCTCGGGGCTGATGTCCAGGCTTTCGCCGCGTCGCAACGGCGAGGTGTAGCTCGCAGACTGGACACCGGTGTTGTAGGAGTCGAGGCGCCGGCCGGTGGTGAGGCGGATCGGAAAGTCGGCGTCCAGCTTGTCGACCGGCGGGTCGTGGGCGACTGCCACGAACGGGACCCGGTTGCCCGGGACCGGGTCCTCCCAGAGACGTGAGTGGAGGAAGAGCTCACCCGGGTGGGTCTCGTCGTAGCACGGCCACTGGAGCCCGCCCTCTGCCTCCAGCCGCGCGTAGCTCATCCCGGCGTGGACCGGAGACAGGCGGCGGATCTCGTTCCAGACCTGCTCGGCGTCCGCATCGCCCCAGCCGGCGCCCATCCGGTCGGCCAGGTCGAAGATGATCGCCAGGTCGTCGCGGGCGCCGGGCGGCGGTTCGACCGCCTTGCGGACGCGCTGAACTCGTCGCTCGGAATTGGTGACGGTACCTTCTGCCTCCGCCCACGCGGCCGAGGCCGGCAGCACGACGTCCGCCAGCTGCGCCGTCCTGGTCAGGAATAGATCCTGGACGACGAGCAGATCAAGGCCTGAGAGCAGCCCGATGGCGCGTTTCTGGTCTGCCTCCGACTGCACCGGGTTCTCGCCGATGCAGTAGACGGCGGTCAGCTCGCCGCGCTCCATCGCTTCAAACATGCCCGACAGGTGCCAGCCGCGCTTCGGCGGGACGGTCACGCCCCACGCCTCGTCGAACTTCGCGCGCAGCTGGTCGTTCTCAACGTGCTGGAAGCCGGTCAAGCGGTCCGGCAGCGCGCCCATATCGCCGCCGCCCTGGACGTTGTTCTGGCCACGGAGCGGGTTGACCCCAGAGCCGTAACGACCGACATGGCCGGTTAGCAGCACCAGGTTGATCAGGGCCAGCACGTTGTCGACCGCGTTGTGATGCTCGGTGATGCCCAGCGTCCAGCAGATCAGCGCCCGGGGGGCAGTGGCGAGGGCATGGGCCAGATCGCGAATGGCCGCGGCCGGGACGCCCGTCTCGCGCTCGGCGTACTCGAGTGTGTACGACTCGACCCCGGCACGATAGGCCTCGAAGTCGACCGTGGCGCGGTTGATGAACTCGCGGTGCTCCAACCCGGCCGCGATGATCTCGCGCGCGGCGGCGTTGGCCAGGGCGATGTCGCTGCCGACATCGAGGCCGAGCCAGACGTCCGCCCACTCGGCAGACGAGGTCCGGCGCGGGTCGACCGCATACAGCCTGGCACCCTTGCGGATGCCCTTGAGCATGTGGTGGAAGAAGATCGGATGCGTCTCGCGGGCGTTGCTGCCCCACAGGACGATCAGGTCCGTGTCTTCGGCCTCACGGTATGAATTTGTGCCGCCACCGGCACCGAACACGGTCGCCAGACCGGCGACGCTCGGGGCGTGTCAGGTCCGGTTGCAGCTGTCGATGTTGTTGCTGCCCAGGACCGCCCGGCTGA
>JBKKDW010000048.1:0-8475 GCA_046708025.1 Candidatus Limnocylindrales bacterium | reverse complement strand
TGTTCCGCCGCCAGCTGACCCCGGCGACACGGCTGATCGTGGTCAACCTGCCCCACAACCCAACCGGGATGCTGGCCGACCGCGCAACCTTTGACGCGCTCGTGGCGATCGCCGCTGAGGCCGGCGCGCACCTCCTGGTCGACGAGGTCTACCGGGGCCTCGAGTTCGAACCGGCCGATCGTCTTCCCAATGGGGCCGACGCCATGCCACTCGGGCTGTCGCTCGGGGTCATGTCCAAGTCGTTCGCGCTGGCCGGCGTGCGGATCGGCTGGCTGGCGACCCACGACCGCGAGCTGTTGGGACGGGTTGCCCGGTTCAAGGACTACACCACGATCTGCTCCGCCGGGCCGTCGGAGATCCTGGCCATCATCGCGTTGCGTGCCCGCGACGAGGTCCTGGCACGTTCGCGCTCGATCGTGACCGCCAATCTCGAGCGGCTGGACGAGTTCTTCGCCCGCCACGACGACCGGCTGACCTGGGTTCGCCCGCGCGGCGGCTCGACCGGTTTTCCGCGACTGCTGGACCGCGAGTCGATCGATGCGTTCTCGGCCCGGCTCGTCGATGCCGAGGGCGTGTTGCTCCTGCCCGCGTCCCAGTTCGGCCATGCGGGCAACGGGTTCCGGATCGGCTTCGGCCGAGCAGATCTGCCGGTGGCCCTGGGCCGGCTCGAGGCCTTCCTCGCGTCCTGAGTGTCAGGCGTCGGAGCGGCGGCGTTGGTCGAATTCGACCAGGCTGGCGAGGGCCAGCGCCCGCTGGTTCTGGGTCGCGAAACCGGCCGCATTGAGCATCAGGTCGGCAGGCAGCCCCAGGGCGTCGGCGATCTTGATGACGAGGCTTGAGCTCGGCCCGATGGAACCCGCTTCGAGGCTCGCCAGGAACCCCGGTCCGGGCGTGCCGCCGATCGCCGAGCACAGGGCGTCGATGTCCAGGCCCTTCGCCTCGCGATGCTGGCGGACCAGTGCCCCAAACTCGATCCCGCTGATCATCCCGAGCTCCATCGTGACGCTCTCACCATGACTCCAGCGATCGCCCGCCGCACCGACCGGAAGCGCATATGATCACCGCTGCTCGCCCGATCGTCCACTCCCGACTCCGGCGAATGCCGCGCCGTCGAATCGCAAGGCTGCTGCGATACAACGCAGGGGGCGCGCTGTCGCCGCGGCAGGAACACCGGGCCGAGAATCCGGGCCACACCCGGAACCCCGCCCACACCTCGTGCCCCGGAGGATGATCCATGGCCAGCAAGTCCCTGCTGTCACCCAGGGCACCCCAGATCCAGCGCTTCGGGACCCTGCGGGAGCTGCCCATCGGGCTGCCGGCCAAGGCGCGGACCGCCAGCTGCCGCCTCCTCAACGAGATCCTGGCCGACTCGATGGTCCTCTACGCCATGTACAAGAAGCACCACTGGCTCGTTGCCGGCCCGACCTTCTACCAGCTCCACCTCCTGTTCGACAAGCACGCCGAGGAGCAGGATGAGCTGATCGATCTGATCGCCGAGCGGGTCCAGAGCCTCGGCGGCATCGCCGTGGGCGATCCACGCCATGCCGCCAAGTTGACCTCGATCGAGCGACCTCCGGATGGCGCCGAGGAGGTCTCGATCATGATCGACCGCACCCTGCGGGCCCACGAGACGGTCATCCTCAAGCTGCGAGCGGGGATCAAGACGACCGAGGCCTCCGAGGACTGGGGATCCAACGATCTGCTGATGGGCGACGTCCTGCGTCGCCACGAGCTCCAGGTCTGGTTCCTGGCCGAACACATCGTGGACGTGCCGCTGATCAGCGGCTGAGCCCAGGGGTTACCCCGCCCAGGCGCCCTTCGACTGGCGGACGATCGGGCGCGGCTGGCGCCGCTTCGGTCCGCCGGTCAGGGTGAGCGACACCAGCATCAGCTCGTTGACCTTCCGCTCGAACTCGGGCACGGTCGCCTCCGGGATCGTGACGCAGACTTCGCGGAGCGCCGTCTCGAGCTGGTACCAGACGTCGCCGCGCCGAACCTCGTAGAGAGGATAACGCGAGTTGATGACGATCCGCCGAATTCCGTCTTCGACCACCAGCTCGCTGCGCAGCCGCGGGTCGAGCGCCCGCACGACGACTTCGCCCACGCCCCGACCGCTGCCGGCGCCCGTCTTCCGTGGCGCCCGAGGTAGTCGCTCCGCGGCGTCGCCGGCGTCCGAGGTCTTCGTTGGTTCGGCGCCGACCGGCTCGGCTTCGTCCGGGTCGCCCGCCGCCCGGGCGGCCTCCAGGGTCAGTTGCCCGCCCGGCCCTTCGCCTGCTCCCGTGCCCCGGTCACTCTCGAACAGGTTGCCCGACTCCAGCAGCCGCAGTGCCCGGGACAGGATTCGCCGGACGTGTTCGGCTGTCCGCAGCGCGCCTGGTTCCACCTCCAGGCCGCCCTCGCGCGCCAGCCGCCGGACGACCGGGGCGAGCAGGGTATGAAGGCGGCCCTCGACCGCGACCCAGGCCGGGCGCGGCTGGTCACCACGAACTTCCGACACCTGAATCATGCTCCTGCCCGATCTTCCAACCGCGCGGCCAGGGCTTCACGACCGTCGCTCTTGCCTATTCGTAGCCGAGGACGCGGACTCCCTGGCCCTCGTAGTCGCGCGGGTTGCGGGTCACGACGGTGGCGTCGTTGAACCAGGCGACGCCGGCGATGATGGCGTCGGCGAGCGATCGAGGGCCGGCGGCTCCACGGCGTCGCCGTGAATCGGCGGCCCACACGGCCGCATCTGGTGGGGACGACACGTACTCAAGAGCTCGGACCAGGGATTCGATCGTGGCCCGTTGGATCTCGTCGCCGCCGCTGAGGGCCTCTGCAACGACGACATCGCAAACGTACAGGTCACTCGACTCCGCGAACAACGACGCGACGAGGTCGGCGACGCCCGGCCGAGCCTTCGCGTGGTCGATCAGCAACGTCGTGTCGATCAGGTACCGCATCGTTTGCCGTCTCCTCGTACGGTGCCCACAGCATCCGATCCCGATCCCAGGATTCGCGAACGTCCCGGAGAAGCCTGTCGGTCTCCTCCGGCGTCCGCCCCCATGTATCCGAGTCTTTGAGCGCGCCCGCGTACTTCTCGAACACCAGCCGGGCGTTGTCGCGGCGGACCTGCCTGGCCACGATGTCGGCGATATACCGGCTACGCCCGCGAGGCCCGGCGACGGCATCGACCATGGACAGGGTTTCCTCGGCCAGGGTGATGTTGGTGCGAACGAGTCCCATCGTGTGATTCCACGTGTGAATGTGACGCACACATCGTAGCACACGACTCATGCTGCTGCGACCGGATCAATCCCCGGGATCGACCTCGGGGAGCGTCCAGTCCCACGTCCGAAGCCGCTTCAACAGCCTTCGGCCGGTCAGGTCCAGGTGGATCGGCGTGACGGCGATCCGCCGGTTGACCACGGCGTGGAAGTCGGTGCCCTTGACGGCCAGACCTGACGGCGGGGGTCCGCCGATCCAGAAGTAGGGGATGCCCCGGGGATCCTTGCGCTGGATGAGCTCATCCTGGTAGACCCGCTTGCCGAGCCGGGTGACCTCCACGCCGTCGAACGTCTCGGGCGATACCGCCGGCACGTTGACGTTGATCAGCTCGCCGGGCGACAGGCCGTTCTCCAGGATGTTTCGGGCGACAGTGGTCGCGGCGCGTGCGGCAAGCGCGAAGTCGGGATGCTCGTAGTACTCCTGCGAGATGGCGAAGGCCGGGCAGTTGTTGATCACCGCCTCCATCGCCGCGCTGACGGTGCCCGAATAGGTGATGTCGTCACCCAGGTTGGCGCCGTAGTTGATGCCGGAGGCGACCAGGTCGAAGCCGTATCCGAAATAGCCCAGGAAGGCGAGGCTGACCGCATCGGTTGGGGACCCGTCCACCGAATAGGCGAGCGAGCCGTCGCCCAATGTCCGTTCGCGGACGCGCAGCGGGCGCATCAGGGTCTTCTGGTGCCCGACGGCGCTCTGGTTGGTGTCCGGGGCAACGACGGTCACATCGCCCATCGAATCGAGTGACTGCTTGAGGGCCAGCAGCCCGCGCGACTCGATGCCGTCGTCGTTCGTTACCAGGATCCGCGGTCGGCTGGTCCACTCTCCGAGCGGTCGGGCGTGCGTGCGCAGTGAGCGAGGGCTGCCGCCGCGAGCGCCGCCGGCCAGCGGCTCACCCCGTTCCTTGTCGAGGTCGCGGCGCTCCGACCGGGCACGCTCGCGGGTCATGTCCATGCGCTCCGGCGCGCGCGCCGGGCTCTCGCGCGGTTGTGCCGGATTCTCGGGAGGGTGCACTGCCTCGACCGGTCCGTCGCTCATGGACGGACGCTGGCCGGGCCGCTGTCCTCGATGTCCGTCGCGCTGCCCGGTTCCGGTTCGCGCGGAACGTGGACCGGCCGTCCCTCGCGTGCCGCCAGGCGCCGCGCCGCCCGCCCGGCGACGCTCCGGTCGGCCGACGAACGATGGAGGAACTGGAAGAAGAATGCGGAGACCACGGCCGCGATCGGGATCCCGAAGATCGCGCCCGGGATGCCGGCGATCCGCGATCCGATCCGGACGGAGCCGAGGACCACGATCGGGTGAATCCCCACGGCGCCCTGCATGATCCGTGGCTGGAGCACGTTCATGACCACGATCCAGCCGGCGCCCATCAGAACTACGGTCGGCAACAACGCGTCCGGCTGGAGCAGCAAGGCCACGACGACCGGCGGCGCCCACGACAGGAACGGCCCGAAGAACGGGATGGCCAGGAGGATACCGGCCGAGACGGATGACAGCGCCACCAGCGGCAGGCCGAGCAGCAGATGCGTCGCCAAGGCGATCAGGAAGTAGACCAGGCCCATCAGGGCCTGGCCGCGCAGGAAGCCCCCGAACGAGCGAGACACCGAGGTCTGGAGCAGGAGCGCCTCCTCGGCATAGGCCGGCGGCACCAGGCGGAACAGGAAGGACACGATCTGGTCGCGGTCGACCACAACGTAGATCGACAGGAAGAAGACGATCAGCATCGTGCCCACGGCGCCGAGACTGGCAACCGCGATCTGCTGGAGCGGCTCGACCAAAGCGCCGGCCAGTTGATCAAGATTGGCCAGCGCCAGGTTTGCCTGGGCCACCAGATCCACCTGGCCCAGACCAATCGAGATCAGCGCGTCCTGCCAGGGTGCGAGGATGGTCGGCAGGTTGGCCCGGATGCTCGGGATCGAGGCCACGAACTGGCTGGTTGACGTGGCCAGGGCGCCGGCCGCCGCGACCACGAGCACGACCAGGATCAGCACGACCAGGGCGTACACGATGACCGCGGCCAACGCCCGCGGAAGGTGCGGGCTGAGGTCCATCAGCCGCGCCACGATCGGGCTGATGATGAAGGCCAGGAGCCAGGCCAGGAAGAACGTCAGGAAGATATCACCGAAGAAGAAGAACGCCTCGGCGAGCTGTCCGACCACGATGAAGAAGAGGGCCACGACGCCGAGCACGAGCAGGGCGCCCACCAGCCGGCTGTTGCGTTCACCTGGCTGGACGTTGAGCACAGGTATCAGCGCAGCCCCATCTTCCGGCGAACCTCGGACATGATCGACGCGGCTTTCGGTTGCAGCCGATCCGCCCCGGCTTCGAGGATTCCGTCGATGTCGTCGGGCTGCGCCATCAACTCGAGATAGCGCTCGCGCGCCGGCGCGTAGTGGGCGACGATCCGGTCGGCGAGCAGCCGCTTGGTATCGACGCAGCCAGTGCGGGCCGTTCGCTCGCCGTCCTGGATCTCCGCCCAGTCAGGGCCGAAGAACCGATGCAGCTGGCAGACGTTGCAGACCTCGGGTCGGCCGGGATCGGTTCGCAGGATCCGCTTCGTGTCGGTCACCATGGACATGACCTGCTTGCGGATGACAGCCGGATCGGCCAGGACCTCGATCGTGTTGCCGAGCGACTTGCTCATCTTCCTGACGCCGTCCGTCCCGAGCACCGTCGGGGCATCCGTGAACACCGCCTGCGGCTCCGGGAACGTATCGCCGTAGCGGGCATTGAAGGCGCGCACAATCTCCCGGCTCAGCTCGAGGTGCGCTGCCTGGTCCTTGCCGACCGGCACCCGGGTGGCCCGGTAGATGACGATGTCCGCCGCCTGCAGGACCGGATAGGTCAGCAGCGCGTGGTTGACATCGCCCGGCTGCTGGACCTTCTTCTCCTTGTAGCTCGGGGTCCGCTCGAGCCAGCTGACGGGGGTGACCGTCGCGAGCAGCCAGGCCAGCTCGGCGTGCTCGGGACGGTGGCTCTGGACGAAGAGCGTGCAGCGCCCAGGATCGAGTCCCAGGGCCAGCAAGGCGGCCGCCATCTCGCGCGTTCGCGCTCGCAGCAGCGTCGCGTCGTGGGTGCTCGTCAGGGCGTGATAGTCGACGATGCAGTAGATCGCTTCGTAATCCGCCTGAAGGGCCACGTAGTTGCGGATCGCACCCAGTTCATTGCCCAGGTGGACGGTGCCGGACGGCTGGATTCCGGAGAAGATGCGCGGCAACTCGGCCGGTGCGACCAACGGCGCGGGAGCAGGTGCGACCTCGGTCGTCATGGCTGGCGAGTGTAGCCGACGCCGCTCAGCGTCCGAGTCTGGTTCGACGGCCCGAAGCGGTCGGCTACCATTCGCCCGATGTCCGTTACCCGCGACTCCGGCCGCGGCCGGCCCCACCCCGCATGAGCCGCGCCCCGCTGCGCGTCGTCGTGCTCGGCGCCGGCACGGTCGGTCGTGAGGTCATCCGCGGCTTGCTCGAGCGCCCCGAAGGCCTGTGCGCCAGCGATGGCGCCCCCGTCGTGCTCGCCGGCGTCGCCTGCCGGAACCTCGCTCGTGCGCGGGCGGCGGGGATCCCACCTGACCTGCTGACCGATGCCCCGGCCCACCTCGTGGCCGCGCCCGATACCGACGTGGTCATCGAGCTGATGGGTGGCGATGAGCCGGCCAGGACCCTGATCGCCGCCGCCCTGGGAGCCGGCAAGTCAGTCGTCACGGCCAACAAGCATGTTGTCGCCCATCACGGGCCGGATCTCGAGACGGTAGCCCGAGCTGCGGGCGTGGCGTTCCGGTTCGAGGCCGCGGTGGGCGGCGGGATTCCGATCCTTGGCCCCCTTGCCGCGGACCTCGCGGCCAATTCGATCCGTCGGGTGCGGGGCATCGTCAACGGCACCAGCAACTACATCCTGAGTGCGATGGCCCGCGACCGCCGGTCGTATGCCGCCGTGCTCGCCGACGCCCAGGGGCTCGGCTATGCCGAGGCGGATCCGGCCGGCGACGTCGAGGGTGATGACGCGGTCAACAAGCTGGTCATCTTGGCCCGGCTGGCCTTCGGGCGATGGCTGGATCCGGCGAGCGTCGGCCGGCGACCGCCAACGGTTCAAGGATCGGGCTGTCCCGGCATCACCGGGGTGACGGGCCAGGAGCTCGAAGGCGCCGCGGCCCTGGGTCTGACCGTCAAGCTTCTGGCTTTGGGCATGGCGACGCCGGACGGCGTGGCGGCCGCAGTCCTGCCTACCGCGGTTCGCGCCGATGGTCCATTCGGGCGGACAGACGGGGTGACCAACCGGATCGAGATTGACGCGCAGCCGCTGGGGACCGTTGAGTTCGCCGGTCCGGGTGCCGGTGGCGCGGCCACGAGCAGCGCCGTGCTCGGCGACCTGGTCGCGGTAGCCCGCGGACGCTCATCGACCTGGGCAGGGCTGGCACCGGCAACCGGTCGGGCCAGCGTTGCTGCCGATCCCCTCGATGGGGCGCGCGCCTGGTACGCGCTCGTGCCGGACGGCAGGGCGATCCGCACCGAACCGATGAGCCTGCAAGAAGCGCGCGTCGCGATCGGCGCGATCGTCCCCGATGGCGCCATCACGCTCTATCCGATCGATGACTGAACGATCCAGCCCGGTCGAACCCGCCTCGGCGCAATCGCGACCACGACTGCTCGATCGCTATCGATCGTTCCTGCCCATCACCGAGGCCACTCCGGCCCTGACCCTGGGCGAAGGCTTCACGCCGCTCGTCCGGGCCAGCCGCCTGGGCGAGTCACTCGGGCTCGGGAACCTCTACCTGAAGGTCGAGGGCCAGAATCCGACCGGCTCGTTCAAGGACCGGGGCATGGTCGTGGCGGTCGCCAAGGCCGCTGAGTCGGGCGCTCGCGCGATCGTGTGTGCCTCCACGGGCAACACCTCGGCCTCGGCGGCGGCGTACGGGGCGGCGGCCGGGATGGAGGTCATCGTCGTCCTGCCCAAGGGCCAGATCGCGGCCGGAAAGCTGCTCCAGGCACTCGCCGCCGGCGCGAAGGTGGTGGCCGTCGACGGCAACTTCGACCAGGCGCTGGGGATCGTCCGGGCGCTCGCCGAACAGGATGATCACCCGGTCACCCTCGTCAACTCGGTCAATCCCTTCCGCCTGGAGGGCCAGAAGACGGCCGCTTTCGAAATCGTCGATGCGCTGGGCGACGCGCCGGACAACCTTTTCATCCCGGTTGGCAACGCCGGCAACATCACCGCCTA